>CAYWGY010000206.1:0-4881 GCA_964458055.1 uncultured Acidimicrobiaceae bacterium
CGTAGCCCGTTTGACTGCCCGTGGCATACCCGCCATCAATTTCGGTCCCGGCGAGACTTCGCAGGCCCATACCGCCACCGAGAGCATGCCGCTTGATCACCTGCCCCTTGTCTACGACAGCTTGCGAAAGGTACTGTCCGGGTCGGCATGACAGGGCACGCGTCCTCTCCAGACCACCTCGATCCAGTCTCCTTGGACCTGATCACGGTGGGCAGGGTCAACCTGGACCTTTATTCCCAACAGATCGGCGCACCGTTCCGGGAGGTAACAGGATTCGAGGCCATGGTGGGGGGGAGTCCCACCAACATCGCCATCGGGACGGCCCGGCTGGGATTGCGGTCTGCGGCCTTCACAGCGGTGGGCGATGACCAGGTGGGAGATCTCATCCTTCACCGGTTGGCGTGCGACGGGGTGGACACCCGGTTCGTGCTTCGCAAACCCGGGTTTGCTTCCTCCCTTGCCCTTCTGGGAGTTGAACCTCCCGACTACTTTCCATTGATGTTCTACCGCAGCGACCCGGCTGACATTCACCTCACCGTCGAGGACGCCGGCTTGTTGCCGCTTGCTCGCACCAGGGCCATCCAGCATTCCGGCAACGCGTTCAGCCGGGGAGATTGCGCGGAAACGGCCCGGTGGTTGGTGGACGAAGCGCGCCGTCTGGGCCTGCACTCCTTCCTGGACCTGGACATGCGGCCGGCCGAGTGGGCCAACCATCTCGACTACGGAAGAGCGATGCGATCAGCCATCGGTGGTGTGGAGGTCGTGATTGGAACTTACGAGGAACTCTGGGGCGCGTTGGCGACCGATCCGGGGCCAAGCCTGACTCATGGGCCGCTCGCCGACGCAGAGCGGCGGTGGGTGGAGGAGACGGTGTCCAACCTGGTTGAGGGCCCGACCGGTCCCTCCACGGTCGTGTTGAAAAGGGGTGCGGATCCCACCTGGCTGTTCCACTCCAGCGGCGCCCGGCAGGAGATCCCCGGTTACCGTGCCGAGGTCCTCAACACGGTCGGCGCCGGAGACTCATTCGCCTCGGGTCTCATCTACAGCCGGTTGACCGGCCAGGGCTGGACGGAGTCGGTCAGCTTCGCCAACGCATGCGGGGCCATTGTGGTTAGTCGCCCAGGGTGTTCGACAGCTTTCCCAACTCTGCAAGAAGTGACCGAATTCCGGTCGCACTTTGGTGGTCTTCGGACCTGAGCAGGGAGATGGCGAGTCGTCGTGTGTTCGTTGGTCCAGGCCAGGCTGGTGTCTTTTCTCACCGCATTCATGAGATCTTGTAGCAGGCCTCTTCGAAGACGTATTCGGCGGCGACCGGATGAGTGTAGAAGGACTCGATCGTTCGGGTACCGGTCCCAGAGGTGGCTGCGGCGAAGCCTTCTGGATCGGGCCGGCCGATCCAGATTGTGCGCTGAACGATGTCATTGGGATTTCCTTTGTACCTCTCGGTGGGTGCGACACCGTCGAAGTCGAGTTCCTCGATGCTCTTGGCGGCAGATAGCACGCCCGCCTGGGTCATATCGCCTGTCTCATGGGCGATCTCCAAGGCTCGCAACATCATCAGTCCCTCCAGGAATCCTTCGACAAGGTAAGCGCCCTTGGGAGCATCCGGAGCGTAACGTTCCATGAGTTCCCGAAGGTTTGCCATGCCGGGAGTGTTGTCGGAATAGTCGGGGAAGTAGGACGGCCCGTAGTAATCACGAGCCAGGGCATCCTTGAGTGGGGAGTTGGGCGCTACCAGGGCCGGATTCCAGTTTGCGGGCGGACCTGACCACATGGCTTGGAATCCCCGGGACAGGGCCGCCCCGTAGATCTCGACCAAAGTTGAGGCGGAGGCAGCCACCCAGACGATGTCGGCGCCACTCTCTACGATGGCATTTCCGACGGGAGAGTTGTCCTGGTTCGGAAAAGACGTTGCCCGATCCATCGTAGACGACCTCTAAACCGAGAGCCTCAGCCGCCAACTTGGCGCCGGCAGCAGAATCCAACCCGTAGTCGCCGGGAAACTTGCCAACGCTATGGTCGGCGTATCGATGCCCTGGGTGGCGATGTCCGTCAGCTAGCCGATCATGTTCATGGCTTCGATGCAGTAGGGCGTTCCGTGGGGGAGCAGGTTGGAGTTCATCGTCGGATCCGACCAACCCGAGTACCAGGTGAGCGGAATGGCCAGGATCATGTCCTCCGCCAAGGCCTCAAGAATGGCAATTGTGTGCGGTGATCCCGTGGAGTGTCCGAAGGCCACCACCTCGTCCTTGACTTCCTCGTAGAACTGGACGTGGTTATCGACCGAGTACATGGTGTCGCGGTAGACCAACTCAACCCGAAGGCCGTGCACTCCGCCCCGAGCATTGACATCCTTCCAGAACGCGTCAGCACCCGCCGTTACCTGGCTGACAACCGTCCCGAAGATTCCCGTCAGGTCGGCGAGCATCCCAATCTTGATAACCCCGTCTTCCAGGTCCCCTCCGACATCCGTGGCGATGCCTGTTCCCTGCTCTCCCGCGGTGCTAGGGGGTGGATTCGGCGGCAACCCTGGTAGTAGAGGTCGCGACGCCATCGTCGGCTACCTCCCCCTCGCCACAGGCCGATGATGTCAACGCCAGAACCAAGACAGCAGTCACCCCCATGGACCACGTTCTCACCATCCTCCTCCTTTTTTCTCACAGTTTTCCCATGCCTGGTTACCGGGTCCCGAGACTCCTGAAACCTTGCCGATACCACCTCCAAGCTCACCCTGTTGCCCCCGTAACGAACGCGGGTAATCCAGTACCGGAAGAACGGCCTAGGTCTTCTCTATTACCCCTCACGCCAGCACGGAGATATTGGTCGGGTGGAAAGACGGGATCTTCGTTTACTTCCACGGCTCATTCAGTAGAGAGGTAGACGGGGATCGGGGGGCAGATCGATCCAGGATTCCCACAGCCATTCATAACCAGGATCTGTGCAGATGAGCCACTCGCGGCCGGGC
The DNA here is from genome assembly GCA_964458055.1 of uncultured Acidimicrobiaceae bacterium. Taxonomy (GTDB): domain Bacteria; phylum Actinomycetota; class Acidimicrobiia; order Spongiisociales; family ZC4RG35; genus Bin76. The sequence goes on from CAYWGY010000206.1 coordinate 2,966, forward strand.
TGGGGTCCGGCCATCACGTTCAGGTAGTACATGTGGTACCCGGGCGCCGCCACACACGGGCCGTGGTAGCCCCTCGGCACCAGGAATACGTCTCCGCTGCGGACGGTGACTGTCTCGTCGATGTCGCCGTCCAAGGTGTAGGTCCGGTGGAACCCGAATCCTGCGGGTCCGTCGATCTCGAAGTAGTAGATCTCCTCCAAGGGAGTCTCCGCGTCCGTGAGTTCATCATGTTTGTGGGGCGGATAGGAAGACCAGTTTCCCGCGGGGGTGAGTACTTCGACGACCAGCAACCTATCGGGCCCCGGCACGTCGGCGGTGAGGAGATTGTTGATCTGGCGGGTTGCCTGCCCGGCGCCACGCAGGTCCACCTTCACGCCGGAGGCCGGGTAGTAGCGGGGTTTGGTGGTCCGGGTAGCCTTGGAGGTGGCCACGCAGAACCGGCCTCCCTCCGCCGAGAATATGCTCAAACGCGATCCTCTCGGAACGAAACACAGGTCGGTGAGGCCGGAGAACACGCTCGTCCTTCCCTGCAACTCGAATGTGACAGTGGCCGTGTCCACCGTGCAGGAACCTCGGAGGGGTACGACGGCGGCTTCCGCTTCTCCCAACTTTATCCGTCGACGCTCGCCGGCCCCCAGGCTGACCACCATCATCCCGCACCAGTTCCAACCCGCCTTCTCCGGAGTCAACCGGATGAGGTCGTTACCACTAGCCAGAGATCCGCCGGGTCGGAGTAGCGGAGCCTGGTCGACGATCACCGGGGTTCTGTCAGAGATCGGGATGGACGATTCTCGCCGCCCGGTCGACCCAGCCCTCGACGTCGTCGTCGGCCGGGTAGATCAGGCTGCGTCCGGCCACCAATCCTCTTACGGTGGGGGCCTCCATGGCTTCCTCCCAGGAGGCGAGGAGTTCCTCGCCCCGATCGCCCGGATCTCCTCCCAGGAGCAGGACGGGAAGGGTGGAAGCGCCGAAGACCCGGTGGGGGTCGGAGGTGGGTGGGGGCAGCTTCAACCAGGTGTGGGCGCTGGTTGGACCCAGTCCCGAGGCGATGGCAATCACCCCGATGAGGGCCTCCGGGCTGGTGTCGATCCTGAGCGCACCGTTCTCGTCCCGGTGGGCCGGCAGTGGTTCCAGCATCACTGCCAGGGGGACCTTCTGGCTGGTGATGACCCGGATCGCCCGGGCGCACTGATAGATCGTCTTGAGGGTGTTCGGATCATCACGGTCGATGCGGAGAAGGAGTTTCCCGCCGTCGAGGTTCATCTTGAAGAGGCTGCCTGCGTGGTAGGCCGTGATGGGATCCTCCAACTCCCAGGCAGAGCCCGCCAAACCCCCCCGGTTCATGGAGCCGAATACCACCTTACGCTCCAGGAGTGGCGCTCCGGTGAGGGACCCCAGCAGCAGGAGTTCCTCGACGATGTCCGGTGTTGCCAAGAGCCCGTCCACTCCCGGATGTGAGAGGGCCGTACTCAAACGGGACAACAGGTCCCGGCGGTCGGCCATGCGCAGGGGATCCCCGCCCACCGCCAGCGCCCCCCGGGCAGGATGGTCGGCGGCTACCAGGAACAGGCGGTCATCACGGGGAGGCGCATCGTTGTCTTTGTAGGGAGGGAGCAGAGGTCGACGAGTGCGCTTCCGGGCCAGTTCCACTGCTTTTTCCGGTGCGCGGGCGCGGATGTCTATCAAACGCCGGTAAAGGTGCTCAGAGATCATGTGATCCATAGGCTTTGCGTAAGGGTTCGGTTTTGTGACAAGAGACCATATTTGACTAGGCCTGGTCCCTGTAGTTCTTCAGAAACCCGATCCAGTCCCTGGTCGGAATGCCGGCCAGTTGTTCGTTGCCCACCTCCGTGATCCATTCATCCAAGATACCGATGCGGGCAATACGGCCGAAATTGTTACCTGAATCTGCAAGC
>CAYWGY010000207.1:0-2976 GCA_964458055.1 uncultured Acidimicrobiaceae bacterium
TATCCGGCGAAGCTTGGAATAATGCTTGCGTTGATGATAGAAATCACGGCAGCCGATGCTGTTGAGCCCAAGGAGATTCGGATACGAATCGAAAACGAAGACGGTGGGCGGCTGGCGGAGGCGTCAGGGGGTTTCCAACTCCAAACAGTCCCTAATCATGACCCAGGAGAGATGCTGAGTCTGCCTTTGGTTCTGGATTTTCGCGATGTGGAACTCCCGGCGGCAGGTCGGTACCAGGTTGTGGTTGATCCCATGATCGGTGATGTAAGTCACAGCCAGCTATCCTTCCGTGCTGGGTTTCCGTCTGACCAAGCGAGGTAGGGTTGCCCCTTTGTGTGCCAGGCAGACTCGGAATGGATGTGGGGGAGAACGAGTCCGCCTGTAAGCCGGATTCTGTGGGGATCGTCTCCGATCCCCGGCGACCATCCATCTGGGGTCACCGTCACCGGTGACCTCGTGCGGCTCACCCGGGACGATTCGACGGGCCATCGCGTCCCTGCTCAGCCTTGCTCCGGGTGGGGTTTACCTAGCCGCCCCGGTTCCCCGGGGCGCTGGTGGTCTCTTACACCACCGTTTCACCCTTGCCTGCGCCCCCTGCTCACAAGGGGCCATCGGCGGTCTGTTCTCTGTGGCACTTTCCGTCGGGTCACCCCGCCTGGGCGTTACCCAGCACCCTGCCCTGTGGAGTCCGGACTTTCCTCAAGCCTCGGGAGTCCCCGAAGCCCGCGGCCACCCGGCGAACTCGTTCACCAATACATGTTATGTCCTGACATCCGCATCTGCCACAGGGAAAACAACAGTTGGGAGGGTGGTGTGTACCGGGGCGGCCCCCGGGCGACGGTTACCGGCGGCCGGACCACCATCCGGTCAAGCCGCCCAGGAGGATGCCCAGGGCGGCTGCCGAAAGAACCTGGACTGTGGCGACGTTGGCTCCTCCCCCGGCGGCCAGCGACACCAGGACTCCCACCATTACAAGGCCGGTAAGGGAACCGTGGAAACGTTGATTGACGGGGGCGGACCGGCCGGCTGCCCATCCTCCCACGAGTACGCCGATCACCAGGCCGGCCACCGCCCCACCCCCTCGGGTCCCTTCGCTGCCGAATCCGGGGAACAGTTCCCATCCGAGGGCGCCCAGCCACCACTCCACCAGGGTGATGAAGGCCACTGCAAGCAGACCTATGGCAACCCCGACTACCAGGGGTCGCAACCTGATCCGAGGGATTTGCATGCCGTTTGCTTTCCTGTCGGTCTCCTACCCCGCACGTGTCGGCCGGCGTGGGTAGATTCTTAGGTGTTCATCGTATAGCTCAGGAGGAGCGTATGAAGCAGACGTACATCGCCGAACTGATCGGCACCTTCATTCTGGTGGCTCTGGGATCGATGGCTGCTTTCACTTCAGGGGGGAACCTGGTGATCATAGCCCTTGGGTTCGGGTTCGCTCTCCTAATGGCGCTCTATTCAGTGGGTCACATCTCGGGAGGCCACTTCAACCCGGCGGTGAGTCTGGCAATGAGACTGAGCGGCTCTCTCAGCACAGCCGACATGGTCGGCTACTGGGTGGCCCAGGTGGTGGGGGCGGTACTGGCTTCCCTGGCAGTGCTGGCCATGGCGGGATCCGATGCGGTGGCCGACACCATGAACACCTTCGCCGACACGGGACCGGCGTTCGGCGCGGAAATCATCCTCACAGGGGCTTTCGTGCTGGTGATCCTGGTGGTGGCAGGTCAGAAGCTCGGCCATGCCCGTATCGTCATATCGCTGGCCCTGATAGGGATTCACATGGCCGGCGTCCCCATTTCCGGCGCGTCCGTGAACCCGGCCCGCTCTCTGGGTCCGGCCCTGGTGGCTGGTGATCTGAGCGGTATCTGGCTGTATGTCGTGGCTCCGTTGATCGGTGGAGTGGTGGCTTGGATGATCGCCAGGTTTAGTGGCGCCGAGTCGGTGGATGCCTGAACGGGTGTCGCTGTGAACTGGCCGGAGGTACTTGGAAAGCTGTCGGCCGGTGTGGACCTGGGCCGCTCGGAATCCCGGGCGGCTCTCGACCACATCATGAGCGGCCAGTCGACCGCCGCCCAGACGTCGGCTTTCATCGTCGCCCTTCGCATCAAGGGTGAGACCACCGAGGAGATGGCGGGCCTGGTCGAGACCATGCGATCAGTCTCGGTAAGGGTTGACATAGGTGAGCCCGTGGTGGACACCGCGGGGACGGGCGGCGACCGTTCCGGCACCTTCAACATCTCCACCACTGCCGCCCTCGTAGCCGCGGGAGCGGGCGCCAGGGTGGCCAAGCACGGCAACCGGTCCGCCTCCTCCAAGTGTGGGTCGGCGGACGTGCTGGAGGCCCTGGGGGTGGGGATAGACCTTGCTCCCGAACGGACCGCGGAGATGGTGCGCCAAGCCGGTTTCGGGTTCTTCTTCGCCCCTCGCTACCACCCGGCAATGAGGTACGTGGTGCCGATCCGCAAAGAACTGGGTATTCCCACCGTCTTCAATTTCCTGGGTCCGCTCACAAATCCAGCCGGCGCCACGCGGCAACTGATCGGGGTGTACGACCGGCGGATGGCCGAGAGGATGATTGGAGTGCTGGCCAGCCTGGGAACCGAGCGGGCGCTGATTATCCATGCTGACGACGGCTTGGATGAGATCTCGGTCTCAGGGCCGACTCGGGGCTACGAGTTGTCAGGAGACGAGGTTGTTCCGGTGGTCTTCAACCCCGGGGACTTCGGTGTTGAGCTATCTGACATCTCCGCCCTGGTGGGCGGCGACGCCGCCACCAACGCCAGGATGCTGCGTTCGGTGCTGGCCGGTGAACCGGGCGCCAGGAGAGATGCCGCGGTTGCCAACGCCTCTGCCGCCTTGATGATGGCCGGGCTGGCGGACACCCCGATGAAGGGTGCTCGGCTGGCGGCCCGCTCCATCGATTCAGGTGCCGCCGAGGGTGTGCTCGACCGGGTGATAGCACTGAGCCGTTAGGTC
>CAYWGY010000207.1:2987-4779 GCA_964458055.1 uncultured Acidimicrobiaceae bacterium
GATGGTTCTGTTTGCCCTGTTCCCGACTTCGTGCGGTTCCGATGCGTCCGGAACGGCCGCTGACTTCGCCCTGGAGTTGGGAAGCGGTGGTACTTTCGCCCTGTCGGAGCAGACCCGACCGGTGCTGGTGATCTTCTGGGCGGAATGGTGAGTGATATGCAGGCGGGAGTTGCCCGGCATCGAGGAGTTGGCCGAAGATTACGAAGGCCGGGTGACATTTGTGGCTCCAGCAGTCGACTCGAGCATGGCCGGCGCCGCCGGGGTGGTCGAGCATCTGCTGCCTTCGGGAAGGGTGCTCTGGGGCCTGGATGAGCAACAGAGCGCTCACGAAGCGTACGGGTTCCGGGGCGTGCCGGCCGGAGCCATTGTCGCCGTCGACAAGTCCCTGGTATCCGCTTGGGACGGACCCAGGAACACCGACGAGATAAGGGACACGTTGGATATGCTGCTGGCCCCTTCCGTCGAGTCACTGGAAACGGTCCCCGGTTCGTAAGGGCCGGGGTTCCCAGTCGAGGCGATCATTCATCCAGGGCAGGATGTCACGGAAGTGCTGCGGGGGTTGGTATCCGGGGACACCTATACTCTTCCGAAAATGAGTCGCATCATGCGTTGTTTGAGCCTGACCGGGTTGGTTCCGCTCATCCTCTTGGTGGCGGCCTGCGGTGGAGAAACCGATACCGACGCCGGTGAGGTCGAAGCTCCGGTTGTGACGGAGGCCGCTTCCGAAACGACTGCGCCGCCGCCGGCGGCCGCCGACGAGTCATCCACCACAACCACGGCGGCTCCGTCCACCACTGCCGCCGAATCGGAAGCCACGACAACCACCGTAGCCGCGTCCGCCGAGCCATTGGGACCACCGGCGCCCGACTTCACCCTTGAACTGGGATCCGGTGGGACTTTCGCTCTTTCGGAGCAGACCCAACCCGTGTTGATTCTCTTCTGGGCGGAGTGGTGACCGGCGTGCCAGCGGGAGTTGCCCGCTATCGAGCAGTTGTCCGGTGATTACGAGGGTCGGGTTGTCTTCGTGGCTCCGGCATGGAAGGCCAGCATGGAGGCCACCGCCGCGCGGGCGGAGAGGCTCCTGCCATCCGGTCGGGTGTTGTGGGGTCTTGACTCCAGGGAGGAGATCTTCTCCGCATACGGGATAGGCGGCCAGCCCGCCGGGGCCATCGTCGCCGCCGACGGTTCCCTGATCTCGACCTGGCGGGGCAGAAGGAGCTCAGCTGACCTACGGGAGGCCTTGGACAGTCTGTTGGCCAGCGCCTGATGAAGTTGCCGGGTCGGACTCTCATACTGCTGTGCCTCGCCCTGGCCCTGGTAACAGGGGCCTGCGGGTCTTCCGACTCCTCATCGGAAGTCGAGAGCGCAGGCGGGGCCGAAACAACGGTTGCCACAACAGATGCTCCGGTCGATACAACCCCTTCCGAGCAGGCGCCGGTAGAGGATGGGGGCGGCGATACCCGCTCTTCTCCTACGACAACCGCGGATTCTGACACATCCGCAGCTTCAGTGGAGGCAGTCCCGGAGACGACGGCTGCGGTGGACCAGCAGGCATCCGAGACCGGGAAGACCACCAGTACTTCTGCCGGGGAGGCCGAGGACGCCGTTACCGAGACAACCGAAGCCGTCACCACCGAGGCCGCTACGACCACGACGGCTGCCGTCGAGACCGTGACCACCGAGGCTTCGACTACTACCACCGCTGCCGCGACGACCACCACGACGGTTCCTCCCACTACCACCACGACGGTTCCTCCCACTACCACCACGACGGTTCCTCCCACTACCACCA
>CAYWGY010000208.1:0-438 GCA_964458055.1 uncultured Acidimicrobiaceae bacterium
CCGCACTCATAGGGCGCCAGTTTCTCGGGAGTGGGGCGGTGGGGGGACATCAGCCGGGAGACCACCAGCGACACCGCCACGAATGCGGTGGCCAGCACCAGCATCACCGCCACCGGCAAATAGTCGACCAACTCCATAACCCGCCCGGAAGTATACCCGCCGAAAAGGGCGCCGGTTTTGTCTACCTGCCGGAGAGATGCCGGTGTAGGCTATGGGACAGGCTGTACTAGGGGATATCACGGTATTACACGAGGGGGAATAATGTCCAAAGGTGCTCACATCCCGGAGACCGATTGGTCTGCACCCGCTACCCGCGGGGATTTGATGTCCTTTAAACACGACCTGGAGAAGAGGTTCGATCAATTGCGAGAGGACTTGGAGAGAAAGATCGATGGGGTGCGAGGAGACTTGGAGCGCAAGATCGATGGGGTGCGAGGA
>CAYWGY010000208.1:448-2286 GCA_964458055.1 uncultured Acidimicrobiaceae bacterium
CGTTTGGACTGCTGTGGCGACACTGGGCGCTGTCGGCATCCTGCTGCGGCTCTTCTGATACCAGGAGCTTCCAATACCCGCGCCACCCGGGTTCGGCCCTGTCCAGAGTCTGGGGGTGGAATGTGTTCGCCAGCCAAGCCGAGAACGGCAGGAACATCACCATTGAAAGGTTCGAGGAACTTCTAACCGCCTTCCGGGGCGATGAGAATCTGGGCGAGGTCGATGTCGTGACTCACAATCCTCGAGGACCGAGCATTTTCCGAGTGGTGCTTACGGCCGCCGGCCTCGAACCCTAAATCTCCGAACCCGCTTCTCGCCTGCCCACTCCCGTCGGGACGGTTACGCATCACAGGCTCGCGGCCACCTCCTCGGTTGGAACCTCCCACTGCAAGACGCCAAGCTCTCGGCGTCAGCATCTGTTGGTGACTGCAGACTGTCTACCAAACACGCCCTCCAGCCGACCGGCAGTATCGTGTTATACCGGCAGTATCGTGTTGCACATACGAATGAGACACCTTAGTTATAGTGCAGGGGGAGACCCAATAGGACAGGACATCATGCTTGCTTATTACAACCGTCGCCTGAAGGTTTTGGCAGCCTTCTTACTGGTGGGGGGTTTTCTGTTCGCGGTGCCCGCCTCGGCTGTGGATGATGCTCCTTTTGCGCCAAGTTACCTTCCTGGCTTCGATGCTTGCGAGGATGTTCCGCCTTCAGACTTCACCGACCTTCCTAGCCATCACGCTCACATTGACAACATTAACTGCATCGCCCACTTCGGCATCACCAAGGGAACTTCGGCCACCACCTACTCACCCGATAACGCAGTGACCCGCGAGCAGATGGCGCTGTTTCTGATACGTCTGGCACAGCGGGTCGAAATCGCGATTCCTTCTTCCCGTGACTTCGGTTTTGTGGACATCGGCCACCTTCGGCCTGGGTCCCGTGCTGCCATCAACCAGTTGGCGCGGTTGGGTATAACCAGAGGCACTACTCTCACCACCTACTCACCCGCTAACGTGGTAACCCGCGGGCAGATGGCTCTGTTCATCTCCCGGTTGATGAACAAGATGGATCCGGTGACACACGGTGGCTACACGTTCGGCTACACCCCGGCCGATGTGATCCAATCCGCGGAAAGGCAGGTGGCGGCACCGTTCACTGATCTTGAGGAGGTGTCCAAAGAGACATTTGATGCGGTCACCAATCTGTACGAGATGGGGGTTGTCACCGGCATATCCGACACGGCCTATGAGCCTCGGACCGCTATTACGCGCGCCACGATGGCCGATTTCATGGCTGCTGTGCTGGACCACTCCAACCTGCGTCCGGCTGGTCTGAGCATCAAGGCGGCCAGAATCTCCGACTTCGGGGCTACCCAGGTGGTGGTAATGGCCTCTTTGAGGGATCCCGGCTTCGGTCCTGTGTTGGGCCAGTGGATCGACGTCTTCGGTAGCCAAGCTGAAAGTGGTGGGCTGGGCGAGAGTGGAGTCTGCGTGGCCGAACTCGTAACCGGGGACTGTACCTGGGGCATCGGTGACAGCGTTACCGATCAGAAGGGAAATGTTTGGGCCGTCTACAGCCTGGGTGAAGGCGCTACAGGGATCTACTACGCATGGATCGGTAGTCAGATGGGTGAGCTGTTTGACGCCGATGATGTTGATGAAGCAACTGCTTCCGTCACTTCCCAGTGGGGCGAGTTCCTGATGGAGGTGTCTTCTGATATCAGGGAACACGCCGATGACAACACGGTACACCTTGCCCAAAGGAACCGGGTAACCCTTAGCGTTCAGCTGAAGGACAGGAACGACATGGTAGTCGCCCGTCAGGGGATTGAAATT
>CAYWGY010000208.1:2296-4761 GCA_964458055.1 uncultured Acidimicrobiaceae bacterium
GCAGCAGAGTAATGGCACCGATGGTTTCAGCAGTGATGAATATGCTGTGCTGACCACGGATGGGAACGGCAAGGCTACCCTGACGATTGATGGCGTGGATGACGATAGGAACGATCCCGACCAGAACCGGATCGACAGGGTGACCTTTCAGTATTGCAGTGGCGAACTCACCCAACGTGATCTACCGGACGCATCTGTAACGATCCGGTGGGTGGAGGAGGCTCCTCAAACTCACAAGGTGGTGACCCGTGCCCCTGACTATGTCCTGGTAGACGCTGACGCTGAGGTCAGGATCAGAGCTTCCGTTACCTTCTACGATCAGTACGGACTCGCGCATCGAACCGCCGCCGGTCAGACGGTGGGAATAGGCATCGGGAACCAGGAGGTAACAGTGCCGGTGAGCGGTTTCGGCATGGCATCCCGGAATGTGGTCTTGGACGGGCAGAGTCGCGGCTCGCCCCTAACGGTGAGCGTTACGGCAGACCCTGCGGGCGACGGAGTGGATCTTGATACAAACGTTGACGTTCCTGACGATGTTGTGGTGCAGGTGGTAACCGAGGCAGACGAGGACGATGAGGGCGAAAAGCAGGTTCACACTTTCTTTGCGGGAGCCAACCGGTTCACCACAGAGGCCGAGCGCGGTGGCTCCGAAGCCATCTTGCTCTACTCCTACGACGAGGACGACATCTTCAGCGCTGGTGGTCGGGCTATCGGGATCGAAGAGTTCGAGGAATTGCTTACCTCGTTCGAGGGCCAAGAGAACGAAGGCGTGGTCGATGTTGTGAAGTATGATCCGAACGGAATCAAGCATCTTAAAGTAGTCGCCGACGCCGACGGGGTTTCGCCGTGATTACCCTCATTCACAGTTGGTATCCTCCCGCAAGGAGATGCGCAGCCACCTGAACCGTCTAAGTCCCGGAATGGAGATTCCCTATGGAGGGGACCGGGTAACCGTGGTAGGCAAGGAACTGGCCTCTGCCTTCGAGCCGGGAGACCGCCTGGTGGTGGTGCAGTCCACCGGGGATCTTCTGCGGATTCCCTCAGTTGATTGGGAGATCGCCTCGGCGGCGGTGGACCGTGCTCACCGAGCCTTTACCAGGCTGGGTGGAGTCACCGACCGACAGATCACCGCCTTCTACGAGGCCTTCGCCCGTTTGCTGACCGATGACGCCGCCTTCGCTGCCATAGCGGAGGCCAACCAGGCCGACGTGGAAAGAGCCCAGGCACTGGGACGCACCACCACCCGGTTGGTGCTGTCACAGAAGATGCGCGCCAACATGGTCGATGGGTTGCGTACCTGGCGGGATGCACCCTCGGGGCGAGGGGAGATAATCGAACGCGTGCCTCACACCGGATGGGAGGCGCAGTTGGTGCGGTCGGGCCTGGGAGTGGTGGGGTTCGTGTTCGAGGGGCGTCCCAACGTCTTCGCCGACGCCACCGGGGTGCTGCGGTCGGGTAACACCGTGGTGTTCCGGATCGGATCGGCCGCACTGGGCACTGCCCGGGCGATCGTCGAACACGCCCTGGATCCCGCATTGGCAGAGACCGGGCTTCCCGAGGGTGCCGTCGGGTTGGTGGACAGCCCGACACACGCGGTCGGCTGGGCGTTGTTCTCCCAGCCCAAGCTCTCCCTGGCAGTCGCCCGAGGGTCGGGCACGGCCGTGGGGCAACTGGGTGCGGTGGCGCGCCAGAGCGGCATCTCGGTGAGTCTTCACGGCACGGGAGGATCCTGGATGGTGGCGGGCCCCAACGCCTCCTCCTCCCGGTTTGCCGCCGCCGTTCGCCACTCGCTGGACCGCAAGGTCTGCAACACCCTGAACGTGTGCGCCATAGTGCGTTCCCGAGCAGCCGAGTTGGCGCCGGTCTTCCTGGATGCCTTGGCAGGGGCGGCGGAACGGCGAGGTGTGAATCCCAAGCTGTGGGTCACCGACGGCGACGAAGGCCTGGTGCCCGAAGGCTGGTTTCGTTCGGATGCCATCGCCAGGGCCGAGGGCGAGGTGACCGAACCCGTCACCGAGGTCCTTCCCCGAGACCACCTGGGGATCGAATGGGAATGGGAGGAGAGTCCAGAGGTCACGCTCACCGTGGTGGACAGCGTGGAGGAGGCGGTGGAGATGTTCAACAGCCAGAGCCCGAAACTGGTGGCCAGCCTGATCGACGATGACCCCGCCGCGCAGGAGAGGTTCTACGCCAGCGTCGACTCTCCCTTCGTGGGGAACGGCTTCACCCGCTGGGTGGACGGCCAGTTTGCCCTGAACCGCCCGGAGTTGGGTCTCTCCAACTGGGAGGGCGGCCGCCTGTTCGGCAGGGGCGGCGTGCTCTCGGGAGACTCGGTTTTCACCATCCGCACGCGGATGATCCAGGACGACCCCGACCTGCACCGCTAACTCGTGCGTTTGTTGCGTTTCCTCCTGGGGCTGAACACCCGCATCAAGATCATCATCGCCGTGGTGGTGGTCGGGTTG
>CAYWGY010000209.1:0-4739 GCA_964458055.1 uncultured Acidimicrobiaceae bacterium
GTGGAATACGATCGGAATAGTTCGGTGATCTGCTGGGGCGACAACTCGCATGGGCGGACTATTGCGCCGGGAGAATCTTTCGCTCAAGTCTCGGCCGGTGGGTGGCATTCGTGTGGGCTGCGGTCTGACGGTTCGCTCGTGTGCTGGGCCTACAACTCTGCCGGCGGCGCGATCCCGGCAACGGAAAAGGACTGTCCCTGCGCAGGGCGCGTTCGACGTGGCTGGCGGTCCACCTGATGGCGGGTACACCACTGGCCATGCCGCGGATAATCGCCGAGCCTCTGTCAGCCAACACCCTCGACGGTCTCCTCCGCCACACCACCGACACGTCCATAGACGACATGACAGCGGTCACGAGGGCACTGGGAGCATGAACCGGGGAGAGCGCCGCCGCCGCCAACGGGCAGCTCTCTGCCGAAGCTAAGCAACTTATCCGAGACCAGCAGCAACTGCCCGCCGACCGACCCGCCCCCAAAACCCCGAGTCTGTACCGATACCCCCCAGGATCCGGTCGGCCATGCAGGCCATCAGGCCCGAGTTTGGCGGGTCGGGGGGTTTGGTGGGAGGTGATTGGTGCGTTGACCTGGGGTTTTGTGTTGTGAGGGGCCGGTTCCGTAAAGAATTGTAGGGGCGACAGTGACCGAACAGCGAGTCCGCGGACACGTCGCCATCTGCGTGTATGCCGCTCTCATGGAAACGCTCATCACCCGCGCTCTCACCGCAGCCGACATCCGGGATCCCGACCTCGAACACCAACACCTCACCGCCGCACGAGCACTCAGACTGCTCAACCGCATCCGCCGCGTGACACTGACCACCAACAACCACCAGACCACGCTCACCACCCGACGCACCCCACAGCAAACACGGACCCTCGCCGCTATCGGAGTCAACACCCGCACCTGGGACAAAGCCACCATCACCCAACCCTAAAACGGGCCCAAACCCCCGAATGTAGTGGAAACACCCTTCCCGCACATGTCCCCTGACCAGGGGAAACACCAAACCACCCGCCAAACTCGGGTCCGATCGGGGGCGTTGGGGTATCCGTCCGCCGAGCCGGTGCCGGGGGTCGGGTTATAGTGCGGACAAGAAAGGTAGTGAATGTAGATCAGGCGTTGTCTCACCGCTAGGCAACCGATGGCCGATCTTTTGACGGCTGTCTTTTTGACCGCAATGGGAATTGCGGCGGTTTTGATTGTGGTGGGGTCGGGTCCGGTCACCGCCACCGAGGACGGGTCTGTCGACATCGAGAAGGCGGGGTCGCATCGACCGGCCGTGGAGAGACTGGCGGAGGAGGGAGTCTTGGAGGGAACCGAATGCTCTCCCGACAGGTTCTGTCCCACCGACCCGATCCAACGTTGGGTGATGGCTGTCTGGCTGGTGCGGGTCCTCGACAAAGCCGAGCCTCCGAACGCGGGTACCAGCCGCTTTTCGGATGTGGAGGCCACCGATTGGTGGGGCGCCCTATGTGGAGCGCCTTGCCGATCTGGGCGTCACCCGCGGCTGCGCCACCGAACCGTCCCGGTTCTGCCCGACCGAGCCGGTCACCCGTGCCCAGATGGCGTCGTTCCTGGTGCGGGCCTTCCAGCTCCCACCGGCGTCACCGAGCCAATTCACCGACACCGGAGGGAACAGCCACCAGGCAGACATAGCCGCTTTGGCGTCGTCGGGAGTCACCAAGGGTTGTGCCGTCGACCCGGCTCGGTACTGCCCGGCGGCAGAGACCACCCGTGCTGAGAAGGGGACCTTCCTCACCCGGGCGGTCGACCGACCCCAATCCTTGCAGCAGGATGACTGCGCATGTACAGCTTTGATGGTCTCAGTGAGCCTCTGGCCCTCCACCCAACGCTCCGAGGGACAGCGCTGACGCTTTCGCCAGTCATAAAAACCAGAAGTGGACACACCCAGCCGCGAGGCCAGGAACCTGACCGGAAACTCTGCCTTCTCCGCCACCCGTGAACCGATAGATCATTTCGGGAGTACGTTCTCCTGGGCGAAGAAGGCCGCGGCTCGAGAGAGCAGATCACGCTCCATCCGCAACACACGATTCTCCCGCCGTAGCTTCTTTAGCTCCTGTCGCTCCTCGGTGGTCAACCCAGGTTTGTGACCTTCATCGATCTCGGCCTGGGCCACCCATCGACGCAGACCAGAGTTGGAGATCCCCAGCCGGCGGGCCACAGCAGACACAGACTCCTCGCTCTCCCTTACCAGATCAACAGCACGACGGCGGAACTCCTCCGGATAAGCAGCAGGCATCAAATACCTCCCTTCCCGAGAGACCCAACAGCCTCTCACACGATCACAGAATACGTGTCCGCCAAAACGGGGGAATTCCCAAACCGAAGATGGTGGTCCGCCACTTCGAATCCCCGGCGCCGGCCATGCCCTGGTGCGCCAAGGGCGCCGGCGAGGCCGGGATCATCGGCCCCGCTCCCGCGATCGCCGCCGCGGTCGAGGATGCGCTGTCAGAACTGGGAGTGGGAGAGATCACCCGCGCCCCCATCACCGCCCCCTACGTTCTCAGTCTGGTCCCATGCGAAGGCCCGAACCCGGCCGCCTGAACTGCCTGGCGAGACGGAACCTTATCCTCCGGTGATGTTCCCGATCTCGGCCAATTCGCGGTCGGTCAGGCGCCAGTCGGCGGCTTTGGAATTGGCGATGACCTGCTCGGGTGTGCTTGCTCCGGGGATGACTGTCGAGACATGCGGTTGTGCGGCCAGCCAACTGATGGCCAACTCCAGCAGGGTCCGGCCGTGGTCGGCCGCGTACTCCTGGAGTCTGTCCACGATGTCGAGGTTCCGGTCACTCATGAAGTCCCGGTCGGTGGTGGCCGGATCGTTCCGGACCCATTCCATCCGCGAACCCTTGGGGGGTTCCTCCCCTCGTCGGTACTTTCCGGTCAACACGCCGTTGGCAAGCGGGCAGTACGGCATCACGGAGAGGTCGTTGCGGGCACAGGCGGGAGCAACGTCTCGCTCCAGCGTACGGGCCAGGAGGCTGTAATGGTTCTGGGCGCTGACGAAGCGAGAGAATCCGTTCTGTTCGCTCACCGCGGCTGCCTGGTCGATCTGGGCGCCGGTGAAGTTCGAGCATCCGATCTCGCGAACTTTGCCCTCTTCGACCAGGCGATGCAAGGCATCCAGTGTCTCGGAGATCGGAACCGAGGGATCCGGCGTGTGCATCTGGTACAGATCGATGTAATCGGTTCCGAGACGCCGGAGACTGTCCTCGACGGCCTGGGCGACCCATCGGGCGCTGCCCCCCTCCTGGGCGTCGTTCAGCATCCTCATCCCGAACTTGGTCCCCACCACCACTTCGTGTCGTCTGCCTCGTAGCGCGGCGCTCAGATACTCCTCCGATACTCCCTTTCCTCCGTAGATGTCGGCCGTGTCGAGATAGGTGATTCCGTGTTCGAGCGCGGTCAGGACGACTGCCTCGGTCTGTTTCTTGTCGAGTCGGGTACCGAAGTTGTTGCAGCCCAGGCCGACCTTCGAAACCCGCAGGTCTCCTATGAGGGCAGTGCGCATCGTCACCTCACATTCTCCGGACACTCCCGGTAGCGGCTCTAACCTGACTCACCTTGTCTCGTTACTCGAGGGGAGCATACGCCGCTGCGGTCGCCGAACGGGCCTGGTGTGGCAGATCTCTTGTGTCGCCATCCCATCGCCGGTCATGCCCTCCCCGATGGGCGTTCTATGAATGGATGTCCCCCCCTGGGAGTCGCTACTTGACGTCCCCTAGCCGGAGGAGACCGCTTTGGCCGAGGCCTCCGAGGTGGGGCGACCGCGGCTCTGGAACCAATACAGGGCCCGTCCTCCTGCCCGTGCCACCCGTTCAACCTTCACCCCGAATACAGGCTCCAACACCTCCGGTGTCAGGACCGTCTCCACCGGCCCGGCCGCTTGCACGCGACCGCCATTCAACACCACGATGTGGTCGCAGTACTCCGCTGCCAGGTTCACGTCATGGATCGAGAGGAGAGTGGTCACTCCCACACCTCGGACGAGATCGAGGACTTCGAATTGGTAGCGGATGTCGAGGTGATTGGTGGGCTCGTCGAGTATCAGCACTCCCGCCTCCTGCACGAGAGCCCGGGCGATCAACGCCCGTTGCTTTTCTCCCCCCGACAGTGTGCTGAACGACCGGGTTGCCAGCGCCTGGATACCCACATGGGCAAGAGCCTCGTCGACGCGTTTTCGATCCCCGTCGGACTCTCTTGCGAATGCCGACTGGTGAGGGCTGCGTCCCATCGCAACCACTTCCCGCACGGTGAACTCGAAGTCGGTCCTCGGCTCCTGCACGACCACGGCGATACGGCGAGCGGCCTCGAGAGGATGCAACTCCCAGAGATCATCCCCGCCCACCACCACCCGCCCCAGTCGCGGGCGCAACATCCGGTAGGCGGCGCGCAGCAGGGTGGTCATGCCGCTGCCGTTCGGCCCGACGACACCCACTACCTGGCCGGGCTCGACTTCCAGGCTGACCTCTGAACAGATCTCCACGGCCCCCACTGCAACCGTTACCTCGGACAGCGTCAGTAGCAGGGGGGTGGGGTCGGC
Organism: uncultured Acidimicrobiaceae bacterium; assembly: GCA_964458055.1. Taxonomy (GTDB): domain Bacteria; phylum Actinomycetota; class Acidimicrobiia; order Spongiisociales; family ZC4RG35; genus Bin76. The sequence goes on from CAYWGY010000209.1 coordinate 4,563, forward strand.
GCCGGACGGGGGCGGCTGCGAAACGCCGGTCTCCGGCCCATCAACGGGCATGATCCGGTCCTCGCAGTCGGGAACGGAGTAGCAGGGCGAACACCGGCGCGCCGACCAGCGCGGTAATCACCCCTATCGGGAGTTCACGCGGCTGGATGACCAGGCGCGCCAGCACGTCCGCCACCA
>CAYWGY010000210.1:0-4720 GCA_964458055.1 uncultured Acidimicrobiaceae bacterium
GCAGTGCCACCGAGGCATCCAGTCCGGTCAGAAGGGGCACCAGTACCGTGGCGCCAAACATCGCAATCGTGTGTTGGACGCCCAACACGACTTTGCGTTGGGTGTTGAGTTCCATAAACTCCTCCTCTCTGGGGAACCGTACGTTATTTGACCCCTGACTCCCTTGACTCTCTAAGCAGGAGAAGCCAGAGCGGAGAAACACCTCCTACAACATGCTCCGCTTCCAGTAGCATGCGTTTGTTCAAATGGTAGGCTCAGAATCCATGAGGCCCCGGCATATCCGCCTAACTTCTCACGCCGACAGCCATGGACCCCAACCGCCGCCCATCCGCTGGGGAGCGGCCTCCGCGGTCGAAAGAGGTCCGGTCATCGCAACTTTGAGCAACCTCTTGCATCGTAATGTGGTGGGCACTCACAGCGGTTCCTATGCCATTTACCGTGCTGTCTCCATAGCGCAGGGGAAACTCGACCGCGATTATCGCGCCGACCTGACCAACACCTCGCCCACCCGGCGGATCGGACCCCACCCCTCCTGGACGGAACCTGGCAGGATCGTCTCCCTGGACCCGTGGGGGGCAATGACCGCCGAGTCCTTCCCGGAACTCCTGGCCGAGGGCTACGACATCCGCCCCACCATCGCCGTCACCTCTGCCCACATATTCATACCTGAACTGAGAGACGCCATCGAAGACGGCCGGATCGTCCCCGACGGATCCATGTGCCTGCCGGATGGCTCGTGCCGGGTCACCAAGGCAGCCATCGAGCCCGTGTGGCATCTTCCCAGCCTGGCCGAGAGGCTCGACGTCGAGGAAAGGGACCTGCGCAGGATCCTATTCGAAGAGACCGGCGGGATGTTCCCGGAGTTGGTCACCCGCTCGGACCTGGAGGTGTTCCTGCCACCGATCGGCGGACAGACCATGTACATCTTCGGCGACCCGGACGGCCTGTCCGATCCCGATCGGATCCTGGCAGCCCGGGTCCATGACGAATGCAACGGTTCCGATGTCTTCGGGTCGGACATCTGCACCTGCCGTCCCTATCTGGTGCATGGAATCGAAGTGTGCATCCAGACGGCTTCGGAGGGAGGGGCGGGACTCATCGTCTACAACCGCAAGGAAGGGCGGGCGCTGGGGGAGGTCACCAAGTTCCTCGTGTACAACGCCCGCAAGCGCCAGGAGGGCGGCGACCGCGCCGACGCCTACTTCGAGCGGACCGAGTGCGTTGCCGGGGTGCAGGATGCTCGCCACCAGGCGTTGATGCCGGACTCACTGCACTGGCTCGGAATCAGCCGGATCGACAAGTTCGTTTCCATGTCGGACGACAAATACGGGGCCATCACCGGCTCGGGCATAGAGATCGGCGAGCGGCTCTCCATCCCTCCCGAACTGGTACCCGCCGATGCCTGGGTGGAACTCGACGCCAAGGTGGCGGCCGGCTACTTCAGCAACGAAGAACTTCCCGGAGAACAGGAACTGGCCAAGGCCAAGGGGCGTCCCCTTCATTGACCGCCTCCGAACTGGCCCGGCTCCGCCATCCCGACACCGTAAGACGCCAAGCCAACCGGATTCTCGCACTGGCCGAACAGCACAGGCTGGAAGGATGGGAGATGGACCTGGGGAAGCTCCCGGGACTGAGCAGCCTGGTGTGTGATGTGACCAGGGACCGGTATCCCGATCTGAGAGTGCCGACCCATGGCCGCCGTCTCCACTTCAAGGTGGGAGACATCGACCTGTGGACGAGACGTCCCCGCCCCGCCGACCATGACGAGGCCGGCAGATCGGACGTGGAACTCATCGTGGTCTCGGTACTGCTCGATGGGGGCAGCGGAGCCCGATGGCAATACGCCGATTCTGAGATCCACAAGGAGTTGGGCCGGTCGGAAGGACTGGCCGTGGCCAGCTTCCGGGCCTGGGAGAACGGCGTGTTCTCCGACCAAGGGCCGGCCCGCGCCGATTCCGGGGCACTCTCCAACCTCGCCACTCGCGATCTTGCCGCCGCCTTCCAGGTGGGAGAGAGAAACCCTCTGGTCGGGTTGGAGGGACGAGCCGCCCTGCTGCGATCTCTGGGAGAGGTCTCGTCAGCCTGGCCCGGCCGCCGGGTGGGGGGCCTCTACGACCTGTTGTCCAACCGTGCCTCCCCGGACGGCCGCCTGTCGGCCGTTACGCTGCTGGCCACCCTTCTGGAGCAACTCGCCCCTCTGTGGCCCGACTCCCCGAAGCTAGCCGGTGAGTTCCTGGGCGATGTCTGGGAACACCCCGCGATAGGACTGATCCCCTTCCACAAGCTCAACCAGTGGCTGGCATATTCGTTGGTGGAACCCCTGGGCACCGTCGGTATCAGGGTGACCGAGGTTGACCGGTTGACGCCCCTGGCGGAGTACCGGAACGGGGGGCTCCTTATCGACGGGGGTGCACTCAAACCGGTTGCTCCCCGATGGCAGACCACCCGCCATCCGGTCTCCTCGCCCCTGGTGGTGGAATGGCGCGCCCTCACCGTGGCCCTGATCATCCGTCTGGCCGGGATGGTACGACAAGAGTTGGGAGCGAGGCTCTCCCTGGGCCAGATTCTGGAGGGTGGAACATGGGCGGCCGGCAGGAAACTGGCCGCCGCGGCCCGCCCCGACAGCACACCGCCGGTTGGCGTGATAAGCAACGGGACTATTTTCTAATCAAATGGCATCCCAGGCGCCCAACTCCCAGGTCCATGTGATCGATCACCCCCTGGTCCAGCACAAGCTGACCCTGATGAGAAAGCGCGAGACAAGTTCCAGCGCCTTCCGCAGGCTCTCCTCGGAGATCTCCGGACTCCTGGCCTACGAGGTGACTCGCCACCACCCCGTGACCTTCGTCAAAATCAACACTCCCCTCAAACCCATGACCGCACCGCTACTGGACGGAAAGAAGCTGGTAGTGATCTCCATCCTGCGAGCCGGCATCGCCATCGCCGACGGAATTATCGACGCCATCCCCTCGGCGCGGATAGGCCACATCGGCCTGTACCGGGACCGCAGAACCGAGATGACCGTTGAGTACTACTTCAAGGCGCCCGGGAACATGTCAGACCGCACCGCCCTGGTGGTCGATCCCATGGTGGCAACCGGGCATTCGGCGGAGGCGGCAATCGCCCGGGTGAAGAGCACCAATCCCAAGGACCTGGTCTTCATATGTTTGATAGCCGCTCCGGAGGGAGTCGAATACGTGCACAAATACCACCCCGACGTAGCGATCTACTGCGCCGCGGTTGATGAAGGACTCGACCCCTCGGGATACATAGTCCCCGGATTCGGGGATGCCGGCGATCGGATTTTCGGCACCAAGTAAAAGGGCCCGGTCCCGGGGCTCTTACCTGCCGCTCAACCTAACCCGCTGTCCCAAGAGGAGGGGAGTCTCCGAGGCTGTTTTCCCTCCGTTCTCCGAAGAGCCCGAAGGTAGTATGAGCGCTGATCGGCATGGATATTTGGTCTCCCGGAGATCCGGCGTCGGGACTGGACGCATTGAAAGGGAAATGACATGGCTGTTGATGTAGACCCTGTGGTCGTGGTTGGAGCGGCCCGGACCGCCATCGGAACGTACGGAGGCTCGCTGAGCGGCATTGATGCCTACAAACTCGGGGCCGTCACCATCAGAGAGTCGCTGAATCGGGCCGGAGTCGAGCCCGGAGAGGTCGACGAGGTGGTCATGGGCCAGATCGGCCAGGTGGGTCCCGATGCATACAACGCCCGCCGTTGCGCGCTGGAGGCTGGTCTTCCCTCGCACACCACCGCCATGAACGTCAATCGACTCTGCTCGTCGGGCCTGCAGGCGATCATCACCGGCGCTCAGCAGGTAATGCTGGGATCGGCCGACATCGTGGTCGCCGGCGGTGACGAGAACATGAGCAGCCAGCCTTTTCTGGACTATCAGGCCCGCGACGGTTGGAAGTTGGGCCCTCGGAATGTCATCGACGGCACGCTGTCACTGGTGAGCGATCCCTTCGGCAACTATCCGATGGGTGCAACTGCCGAGAAGGTGGCCGAACGCTACAACGTGAGCCGCGAAGAACAGGACCGCTTTGCAGCCGAGAGCCAGCGCCGGGCAGCCATCGCCATCAAGGACGGTCACTTCGAAGACGACATAGTCGCAGTAAACCGTCCCAAGGACAGCCCGTTCATGGTCGACGAGCACCCGAGACCGAACACCACCCTGGAGCGCCTTGCGCGGCTGCGTCCGGTCTTCAAGAAGGGCGGCTCGGTGACCGCCGGCAATTCTTCAGGCATCAACGACGGCGCCGCAACGATGGTCCTGATGAGCGAGAAAACAGCCGAAGAACGGGGCGCCGAACCCCTCCTGCGCCTGGTGGCCTGGGCAGTCAGCGGCATCGACCCGGAGGTGATGGGATACGCCCCCGCGCTCGCCGTCCCCAAGGTGCTGGAGAAGGCCGGCCTTACCCTGGACGACATCGACCTCATCGAACTGAACGAGGCGTTCGCCGCCCAAGCGGTGGCCGTGATCCGCGACGCGGGCCTCGACCCGGACAAGACCAACGTCGACGGCGGCGCCATCGCGCTGGGTCACCCGGTCGGAGCCACAGGAACGATCCTCACCATCAAGCTAATGCGAGCACTGGAGCGCATAGACGGCCGCCGCGGCATCGTCACCATGTGCATCGGCGGAGGCCAAGGAATGGCAGCGATCTTCGAACGCCCCTGACTGAGTCCTCCAACACCTTCGCCCTTAAGAAA
>CAYWGY010000211.1:0-4665 GCA_964458055.1 uncultured Acidimicrobiaceae bacterium
GTATCGGGCGCCGTCCCCGAGGGGGGATCTTGATGTGGGACACATCCCGGATCCCGGTGAGTGCCATCTCCAGGGTCCTGGGGATGGGAGTGGCGGTGAGAGTCAAAACATCCACTCCCACCTTCATGCGTCTGAGAGAATCCTTGGCGGTCACCCCGAAACGTTGCTCCTCGTCTACCACCAATAGCCCCAGATCGGAGAACTGCACATCCTTGGAGAGGAGGCGGTGAGTCCCCACCACCACATCGACCTTACCCGACCGGACCCTGGCCACCACCTTCCGGGCCTGGCCGGGGGTGAGGAACCGCGAGAGCACCTCCACCTGCACTCCCTGGGGGGAAAGGCGATCCGAAAAGGTCTGGTGGTGCTGTTGGGCCAAAATGGTGGTGGGACAGAGCACCGCCACTTGCTTGCGGTCCATCACCGCCTTGAAGGCCGCCCGCACGGCCACCTCGGTCTTGCCGAATCCGACATCGCCGAAGATGAGGCGGTCCATCGGTCGCTCCGACTCCATGTCAGCCTTCACGTCGGCAATCGCCTTCGTCTGATCGGCAGTCTCTTCATAAGGAAAGCCGGCTTCCATCTCCTGTTGCCAGGCGGTGTCGGGAGAGAATTGGTATCCCGCGGCCACGGTTCGCTCCCTGTGCAGGGCCACTACCTCTTCGGCCACCAGCCTCACCTCGTCCTTCACCCGCTGACGGGTGGCGGCCCAGTCCTTTCCCCCCATCCGGGACAGCCGGGGGGCTTCGCCTCCGGTGTAGCGGGTGATCAGCGACAGTTGATCGACCGGCACGTACAGGCGGTCTTCTCCGGCGTACGCCACCAGCAGGTAGTCGCGCTCCACACCTGCCATCACCTCAGAGACCAGGCCCTCGAACCTTCCTATCCCGTGCTGGTAATGGACCACGTAGTCTCCGGGAGACAGATCACGGGTGCCCACGGCCGACTTGCGACGGCGGGGAGGAGGAAGGCGGTGGGCCCGATGCCGTCCCGCCAGTTCTCCCTCGCCCACCACAGCAACGGCCGGATTCTCCAGGATGAAACCCTTGCGGACACCTTGTGCAATGATCGCAGATCCCTCGTCTCCGAGGTGGTCCCGTCGAGAGATTGCTATTCCTTCCTCGGCCAGCACCCTTTCCCATCGGGAGGCAGCGGCGTGGCCCTCCACTGCCACCACCACCTTCACACCCTCGGCACGCAGCCGGGAAAGAGCGGCGACAATGGCCGGACCATCCCCGGGAGTGGCCCCGAGTTTGCGCACCGCCAGGACATCGTCGCCGGGACCGACCGGCACCGACGGCATCTCCAGAACCGGAGTCCCTAGCAGGCTCCCCTCCAAGGACTGGTACAGCCGCGGCTGTTCCCCCAACTCCTTCGGGTTGGCATCCCACGTCGCTGAGAGGGACATGGCCAGTTCTTCCTCCTCCGAGAGCAGGTGGCGAGAACGGCCTATGGAACGGGTCGGCTCCACGACCACCACCAGGGCATCCGCGCCAATGCGATCCAGAAGGCACACCGGGGGGGCCACCCATGGCATCCAGGACTCCATCCCCTCGAATATCTGACCCTGGGCCAGCCGATCCCAGCGGTCGGCCGCCCAGGGTCGGGTGGAGAGCAGTTCCGATGCCCGGTCCGGAACTTCTTGGTCGGGACGGAACTCCCTGGCCGGATACAGCACCGCTCGCTCCCCATGGTCCTCCGACCGCTGGCTGGAGGGCGAGAAGAACCTGATCTCATCCACCTCGTCGCCCCAGAAGTCCAGCCTGACGGGCCGGTCGCCGTTGGCTGGGAAGACATCCAGAATCCCACCCCGGACAGCCATTTCACCGGGAGCTTCAACCCGGGACACCCTTTCGAAACCCATGCCCACCAGGGTGGCCGCCACCTTCTGGAGAGCAATGGCGTCACCCAGGCCAATCTCGAGCGGAGAGGGATCGGAAGGGCTGAGCCGTTGGGTGGCGGCCCGCACGGAGGCCACCAGCACAAGCCCGGAACTCTGGGCGGTCAGGCTGTGCAGGGCCTCAGAACGTCGCCCCATGGTGGAGACGGTTGGAGAGAGCCTTTCGAAGGGAAGGGTCTCCCACGCAGGCACCGGCATGACACCCGCCAGAAAGAGGGACATGTCCTCGGCCAACTCCTCGGCTGCCCTCTCTTCGGGAACCACCACCACCAAGGTCCTTCCTGTCCTCCGGGCCAGCGCCGAGAGAGCGACGGCGCGCGCCTCCGGGGCCACTGCCCAGCGACCCGGGGGTGCCGGGAACCGGGCCGGAGGCCATTTCTCCAAGAGGTTCGATAGCGGCGGTAGAGCCAAACGCCAAGGAAGTCTAGGCAGACCCCGAAGTTTATGCCTGCGGCCGGATAAGTCCCTCGGCCCGGTACCAGTCCACCAGTTTCACCAGGAAGTCCTCGGCGCTGATGTACGAGAGCCCCAACTCCCGGACGGCGCGGCTGCCGTCGTAACGGTGCCCATGACGGATGGTCCGCACCACCTCCCGGCAGAAGGGAGGGTGCCGCCGCCTTACCTTCCAGATACCCTCTATTGCCGCTCCCGCCGCGTATGCCAGGGGTGGTGGCAGGTACCGCACCTTGAGGGATCGGCCCACCTGCTCCTCCAGAATCTCGATTGCCCGCCGTATGCGCAGGGTGAAAGAGCTGAGTATGTAGCGGCGACCCGGGACTCCCTCAGAAGCCGCCCGCAGGTGTCCGCGGGCGCAGTCGTCAATGTCCACCATGCTCACCCAGGTGTCGATCATCACCGGAAGCCGTCCGTTCACGACATCGAGAATGAGCTTTCCCGTGCCGGTCACCCGTCCCGGGCCCTGGACCGAGGAGGGATTGACCAACACCACTTCCATGTCTCCCGCCTCCTGGAGCACCGCTTCCTCTCCCAGATGCTTCGAGCGATCGTAGTGGGAGAGATAGTGCCCGCGGTGCACGCTCTCCTCTCTTCCGATCTCTCCCCGGCGCTCCCCGATGACCGCCGCCGAGGAAGTGAACACCAGCCGGCGGACTCCGGCCTCCCGGGCAGCCCTCACCACGTTGACCGCCCCCTCCACATTGACCTCAATGAGCCGTTCCGGGCGCCTGGGACACATCAGGTTCAGGCCGGCCACGTGATAGACCAGGTCCACACCTTTCATGGCCGTGGACAGTGTGGGAGGGTCGGTGATGTCCCCTCTCACCGGTTCAGCGCCCCATCTCGCCACTTCCGACGCTCCGCTCCCGGATCGAACCAGGGCACGGATGTCCGCACTTCGTCCGGAGAGGTGGCGCAATACCGCGCCCCCCACCACTCCAGTCGCGCCGGTGATGAGAGTGGTCACGATCCGGTCAAGCCGTGGCGGGGCCCTTCCAACTGATGGTGTTCCAGTAGGCGACCAGGTAGTTCCAGCCGGATCCGATGGTCAGGATCACGGCAACCCACATCGCCCACTGGTCAAGGTAGAACCATCCCCATGTGTCGGGTAGCCGGACCATAGCCAGGGCAATGGCGGCGAACTGGGCCGTTGTCTTGATCTTCCCCCACATGGACGGTTTGATCAGCCCTCCTCCGACCGCCACCAACCCCCGGAGGGCCATCACGATGAATTCCCTCATCATGATCGCAAGGGCCGCCCACACCGAAACCCGGGAAACCGACACCAGAGCCAGCAGGGTGGCGGTGACCAACAGCTTGTCGGCGGTGGTGTCCAGAAAGCTCCCGAAGACCGAAGTGCTGTTCATACGGCGAGCCAGATACCCGTCCAGGAAGTCGGTGAACGCAGCCACCAGGAAGAGCGCGAAGGCCCACCAGTAGGCATGTTCCAACCGGTCCTGCGCCCTGATCAGTGCAATAATGGCCGGAGCCAGCACCACTCGCGCCATGGCCATCGCATCGGGGATGTTGATAACCTCGTCTCCTCTTCGCCGGGGTTTTCCCTCACTTTACCGGTCACAAACCGATCGCCGCACTGTGAAACAGGCTTCGTTCCATCGAACACTTCCCCACCCGGAGCATTGCATGGCTTCTGGCTGTTGAACAGTGGGCTATTCACAATGACACCGGCATAGCCTCTCCCCGTTCAGACGTAACGCCCTTACCCCGGTGAGAGACCCAACTTCCCTCTTGCCGGAGTGTTTGTCCTTAGAGGTGGATCCATACCGGGATAGCTCTCGAGGTCAGAGAAGGTCTGTCAGTTGAGAGGCTTCCACTCTCCCGCGGACTGTCGGGCGGCGCCGGGATCCCTGGCCCATAGGTCGGCTAACTCCGCTGCCCCTTCCACCGCCTGGTCGATGACACCTCGTTCCGCAGCTCGGAACCTCTTCAGGACGTAATCGGCCGGGTCCATGCCGGTGGGCGGTCTCCCCACACCTATCTTCAGGCGCCAGAAGTCCGGTGAGCCGAGTGCCTTGGCGACGGACTTGACCCCGTTATGACCTCCGGCACCCCCGCCGGGGCGGATACGCAACCTCCCAAAGGGCAGATCGATGTCATCGTGCACCAGCAACAACCCTCCCGCCTCAAGGCGGTGATAGCGCACCAGGTAGCTGACCGAACCACCGGAGACATTCATCATTCGCAACGGCAGGCCCAACATCACCCTGAGTCGTCCAATTCTGATCTCGGCCGTTTCGCAACGGGCCCGCATCGGCCTTCTCCGCCAGGACACGCCATAGGAGTCACCG
>CAYWGY010000212.1:0-2787 GCA_964458055.1 uncultured Acidimicrobiaceae bacterium
CTTCGGCGCATTGGCGAGAGTGGTTTCGCCAACCGCAGGAGGGCCATGTTCCTCGATCTCGGCCACCATCTTCGCATCAATGCCCCTGCCCTTCACTCCACACCTGGCTGTCCAGACCAAAGCCAATGAGGTAGAGCGCTGGTTGGTACTCCAGTAGGGCTTGAAGTGAAGGGTGTTCCCACTCTCTTGCGCACCGCCCAGGCTCCTTAACACTCTCCCTCATGGCCAGGCTGTGCCAGCCAGAGCCATGAGGAAAGCCCGCACGAGTTCCCCAACAAAGGCCGAGGTCCCAGATCTCTCATGTGGAGATCTGGGGCGCCCTGAGAATCGCGTCCCGTGGCAAGGCAATCCCAGATCCGGCCACCGTCTCGCGAAGGATCGTCCAAGGCTTGAACCTTCGAGATCCGCTGGCACCACAAGAAACGGCCCCGACCGTAGTCGGGACCGTCGGCCCTGGGTTACTCGCCCAAGGGGGGTACAGGACCGTACCATACCGCAGCTGTGGGATAGGCGTCAAGTGTCCTGGCATTCCCATGCCAACAACGGAACGGGTTGTCAGTCTGTTCGCTCCCGTTTCCCGAAGAAACGCCTGGTAGTTGGTTTCCCACCCAATCGAAGCTCGTTCGAACTGCGTCGGAGTGCCCATGCGGCTTTCACGATTTCCAAAACCCTGATCCGGACCAACCGGCTACCCGATCCTGTAATAGCACCGTCGGGAATAATCCTCAAGGCTCCGAGCGGTTGGCTTCCCTTCTGACTCCTACATGTGACTCGCTAGATCACGCTCCAGCCGCCGTCCACGAACAGGGTGTGGCCGGTGACGAAACTCCCTGTGGCGCCCGCCAGGAACACCACGGCGTCAGCCACCTCGTTGGGCAGGCCGTAACGCCCAAGGGGAATCGCGGCCTCAACCGCCGCCACCTGCTGAGCGGTGGCGGGATCGCTGCGAAACGGAGCGTTCATGGGTGTGGCAGTGGGCCCGGGCGCCACTGCATTGACCCTCACCCCGAACTCGCTCCACTCGGCCGCCATCGTCTTGGTGAGGCCGATCATCCCGGCCTTGGCGGCGGCGTTTGCAGCCAGCCGGGGAAAAGCGAACGGTCCGGCGATGGAAGCTATGTTCACCACCGATCCCGATCTCTGTCTGATGAGATGCGGCGCGGCGGCTCGGCTCACGTAGAAGACGGACGAGAGGTTGACAGCGATGATCCGCTCCCACTCCTGGACTTCCAAGTCCTCGACACGGGAGAGGCGACCCCTTTGTCCGGCGTTGTTCACCACAACGTCCAATCCGCCAAAGTGAGCGACCACCCTCCCGACCGCCGAGGTCACAGCCTGGTCGTCGGTCACATCACCGGGCACAACCAGTCCGTTGGAGCGTCCGATCAGAGCCAGCGTCTCCTCGAGTCCCGGCCGACGGCGGGACATCAGAGCGACGCGGGCGCCTTCCCTGGCCAGAGCCACGGCAATGGCCCTGCCGATGCCCTGACCGGCACCGGTGACCAGCGCCACCTTCCCCCCGAGTTTGGCATCCATGGTGCCCGACCACCTCCTTTGCTATGACGCGAACATCCACCTGTCAACTTACCATGACCCCAAGGTGCACGCTCGGCACGCTCCCGAGTAGCTCAGGCCACTCCATGGGTCCGGCAAGTCATTTGAAATAGCCTAGGGAGAGGGCAGGCCCAACCCTCTAGACCACGCTCCAGCCGCCGTCCACGAACAGGGTCTGGCCGGTGATGTAGCTGGCGGCGGCGCCGGCCAGGAACACCACCGCTTCGGCCACCTCCGCCGCCGAACCGTACCGGCCCGCCGGGATGGCGGACCTGATGGCTGCCACCTTCTCGGCGTTGGCGGGATCATTGCGGAAATAGGCATTCATCGGTGTCTCGATGAACCCCGGCGCCACCGTGTTCACCCTCACACCGAACTCGCACCACTCGGCGGCCATCGTGTTGGTGAGACCGATGATTCCCGACTTGGAGGCGGCGTAGGCACCGATCCGGGGGATGCCGAACGGACCGGAGATGGAAGCGATGTTCACCACCGATCCCGAACCCTGCCTGATGAGATGCGGCACGGCGGCGCGGGATACGTGGAACACCGATGAGAGATTGACCTCGATCACCTTCTCCCATTCCCGGGCATCCAGGCGGTCCAGGCGAGCCCGGTCCTGTCGCTGGCCGGCGTTGTTCACAACCACGTCCAATCTCCCGAACTCACCCACCACCTTCTCGACCGCCGCCGCTATTGCTGTCCGGTCGGTGACATCACAGAGCACGACCATCCCCCTGTCCGCTCCGACCATCTCAAGCGTTGCCTCCAGCCGCGGGCGGCTCCGGGCCAACAATCCGACCCGGGCGCCCTCCCGGGCCAGGGCCACCGCGGTGGCGCGCCCGATGCCCCGGCTGGCGCCGGTGACCAGGGCCGCCTTACCGATGAGACCGGTCTCCATCCTGTGCTACCTGACCTCACTCATCTGGACAAGTATGCCGGGCTCGGGTGTCAACCGGTCTCCGGACCGTTGTTGTCGCCCGATCAGCCTGCTTCTTTCCGGAGGTTCCATAAACGCCAATAGGCTAGGAGGGGACGGCTGAAGGAAAGGGTAGGTGGGCACGACACTTATAAAGGGCGGAAGGGTTGTAACCGCCGGCAGGGACGCCACAGAGGACATCCTCATCGAGGATGGCCGCATCCTCAAAGTCGGCGACCTGACCGGATTGGCGGCCACCCGGGTAATCGATGCCTCCGGCAAACTGGTCATCCCCGGCGGCATCGATCCGCACA
>CAYWGY010000212.1:2797-4643 GCA_964458055.1 uncultured Acidimicrobiaceae bacterium
CCTACATTCGATGGGGACGGTCGGCGTGGATGACTTCTTCACGGGTACCGCCGCGGCCGCAGTTGGAGGAACCACCACCATCATCGATTTTCCCACCCAGAACCGGGGAGAGGACCCCCGGGTCTCGCTGGAGGACTGGTTCGCCCGCTCGGAGGGAAAGACCGCCGTCGACTGGGCGTTCCACCAGATCATCACCGATCTCTCCGCTCCCTACCTGTCTTCTCTTCGAGCCTTGATGGAAGAGGGGATATCGAGTTTCAAGCTGTTCATGGCCTACCCCAATGCCTTGATGCTGGATGACGGATCGATACTGCGAGCCCTGCGGTGGACCCGGGACCACGGGGGCCTGGTGATGCTCCACTGCGAGAACGGTCCCGCCATCGAGTTCCTCATCGAACAGGCCCTGGCGGGCGGGCGGACCGATCCCATCTACCATGCTCTGACCCGACCCTCCACGGTGGAGGGAGAGGCCACGTCGCGGGCCATTGCGCTGGCACAGATCGCCCGGGTTCCCGTATACGTGGTGCACCTCTCCGCCGCAGAGGCGTTGCAGGCGGTGGGAGGCGCCCGGAGGCGGGGCCTCCCCGTGTATGCCGAGACCTGCCCTCAATACCTGTTGCTCTCCGACGACGACCTGAGGTCACCGGACTTCGAGGGCGCCAAGTACGTGTGCTCCCCGCCGCTTCGGCCCAACTCCCATCATGAACCCCTCTGGCAGGGACTGGCCTCCGGTGACCTTCAACTGGTCTCCACCGACCATGCTCCCTTCAACTTCTCGGGACAAAAGGAGATGGGAAGGGGGGACTTCTCCAAGATTCCCAACGGCATGCCCGGGGTGGAGTGGCGGATGAACCTGCTGTACCACTTCGGGGTCCGACAGGGGAGGTTCTCCCTCCAACGCTGGGTGGAGATCACCTCCACCAACGCCGCCAAACTGTTCGGCCTCTACCCGCAGAAAGGTGAGATAGCACCCGGATCCGACGCCGACCTGGTGATCTTCGACCCCGACCGCGAACACACCCTCACGGCCGAGACACAGATGACCAGATGCGACTACAACCCCTACGAAGGTCTGACACTGAGGGGAGCACCCGAGAGGGTCCTGCTAAGGGGAGAGACGGTTGTACGCAACGGCAGGTTCCTGGGCCGGGCAGGCATGGGTCGCTTCATTAAACGACAGCCATCGGAGACCCTCCAAACCCAAGTTCTGTCCTGAACCTGACCCTGGATTGCAGGAAAAGGGAATCTCGGCAGGTGGCTCGCGAAAAATAGGACGGCGAAGAAGGTGTCCTCTGTCACAGCGATGATGCATATTGGAGGGGTCGAACACCTCCCGGTCCGCCTCGACGTCGCCGGACCGCCAACGGCCCCCTATTCGCGGGCCAGAGGTCATATCGAAAAAGGGGCAACCCGGCAACACAAACCCGGCGCGCCTCCCCGACGGTGGTGGTGGCGGGGGATGGGCCCATTCGGTCAGGAGACAAGGCCGGTATTCGCGGGATAGGTAAAGGTTTCGCGGTCCGGCTGCTACCGAGGGTCTACTTCAAGGGGAGTCGGTCGAATCAGGGGACGCCGCAAGCATGAGAGTGGAGCGTTCCCGTCAACAGCAATGCAGACCGCTGGGGGATCAATCCAGCAACTGATCGATGACGTCGGCGGTGGCCGCCACCAGGTTGTCGACCTCGATGACGGTCATGGGAGTGGATAGGCAGGCGGTCCCCCGAGCCGAGAGGTAGAAGCCGCGGTTGAGCAGGCCGAAGTGGAACAGGCTTCTCAGGTCGGGATCGACCCGGTTCACCGCGTGAACATCCGTGACGGGTTCGGAGGTGGGGTGCAGGTTGAAGAG
>CAYWGY010000213.1:0-2007 GCA_964458055.1 uncultured Acidimicrobiaceae bacterium
AAGCCCCGGGACCGACTGGAGGTTTCGGAGAGAACGCTCAGTTCCGGCGAGATCCGCACCCTGCTGGACGAGGAGGAGGCGCGGAAGGTTGCCCGCATACTGCGGGGTCGGGGAATCCGCACAATTGCAGTGTGCTTCCTCCACTCCTACACCAACGGCGCCAACGAGAAGAGGATGAAGGAGATCATCCTTGAGGAACACCCCGAGGCCCTGGTGCGCACCTCCCATGAGACGATTCCCCGCATTCTCGAATACGAGCGATTCACCACGACGATTCTCAACGTGGCCCTGATTCCGGTGATGATCGACTACTTGGAAGCCCTGGAGCGGGGCCTACGAGAGCGCGAATACGGAGGGGACGTGCTCATAGTTCAATCCGCCGGGGGTCTCATGGGGGTGGAGGCCACTGTCGACATTCCGGTGCGAACGGCCAACTCCGGGCCTTCGGCAGGGGCCATCGCCGCGCGGGAGTTCGGCGCCCTGGCCGGCTTCGGAAATGTCATAGGTCTCGACATCGGGGGGACGAGCACCGATGTCTCGGTGACCCTGGACGGCCAGGTCCGCACCACCGCGAACTGGGAGGTGGAATGGGGCCATCCCATCATGTTCCCGGCCGTGGACGTGATCACGGTGGGTGCGGGAGGAGGATCGGTGGCCTGGTTCGATCCCGGTGGGAAACTCCGGTCGGGGCCCCACAGCATGGGAGCGGTTCCCGGTCCGGCCTGTTACGGCAAGGGTGGCGACCAACCCACCAACACCGATGCCCATGTGGTACTGGGGAACCTCCGGCCGGGAGCCATGTTGGGGGGTGCGATGGAGATCTCTCCCGAACTGGCCGAGAAGGTCATACAGGAGAAGATAGGGGAGAGGCTTGGCAGGGATCCGGTGTCCTCCGCTGCGGCGGTGATTGCGGTTGCCGAGGCCAACATGGCAAATGCCATCAGGTTGGCGACCATGCGGCGGGGGCTGGATCCGCGGGACTTCGCCCTGGTGGCCTTCGGTGGAGCGGGTCCGTTTCACGGCGCCCGGGTGGCGGCCGAATTGCGCATCCCGACGGTGGTGGTCCCTCCCAGCCCCGGACTCACGTCGGCCCTGGGATGCCTCATGGCCGACATCCAGCACGACCTGGAGGCAACCATGTTCTACGGGGATGCGGAGGCTGTGGATGTCGAGGAGATGAACGCCCGTTTCGATGAGTTCGAAAGCCAGGTCCGCACCGCGCTGGACAGGGAGGGCATTCCTCCGGAGCGCCAACTGGTGAACCGGACGATTGACATGTGCTATGCGGGACAGTGGCGGGTGTTCTCGATACCGGTCACCGGCACGATGACCCGCCAGAGCCTCAGAGAGAGCGTCGAATCCTTCAAGAGGCTCTATCTGCAGAGATTCACCTTCGATCTGGGAGATCGGGAGGTGGAGATTCACGGGATCAACGTGACCGGCACCGGTATCACCGACAAGTACCAGCCCCGGCCCGTGGGGGAAATGTCAGGGCGGGCTCCCGATCCCGATTCCCGTCAGGTCTACTGGGGGGAGGTTGGGGACTGGGTCCAAACACCGGTGTGGTCGCGCCCCTCCCTGCCGGTGGGTTTTCGGGCGGATGGGCCGGCCGTGGTGGAACAGATGGACTCCACCACCCTGGTGCCCCCCGGAATGGCCATGAGAGTGGACCGGTACCTCAACCTGGTGCTCGACACCGGCGGGAAGGAATACCGATGATGAACGACCAACGGATCCGACAGGATGTGGGCGCCGAGATCGATCCGGTGACCTTCTCCATTCTCTCAAGCGCCTTCATCAGCCTGGTGGACGAGATGGTGGGCGCTCTCCAGGACTCCTGTCTGTCTTTCGTGATCTACTGTGGAGACGTGAGCGGGGGTCTGCTCAACGCCCGCGGCGAACTGGTCGCACAGGGCACCCGTGACGTGGCCGTGCACGTCGGCGCCCTCCAACCCAGCACCAAGGCGGTGATCGAGGACTTCGGCGAGGTGGAGGGAGGAATAGAGG
>CAYWGY010000213.1:2017-3387 GCA_964458055.1 uncultured Acidimicrobiaceae bacterium
TCTACGCCTTCAACACGCCCTATCGGGGTGGGACTCACCTTCCAGATATGACATTCATCAGCCCCATCTTCTGGGAGGGCGAACTTGTGGCCTTCACGGCGACCAAGGGGCACTGGTCGGATGTGGGCGGCGCCACTCCCGGGTCCATGAACGCCCTGGCCGCAGACATCTATGCAGAGGGTTTGATCATCCCCCCGCTGAAAATCATGTCCCGGGGGGTGATGCGCCACGATGTCCGGAATCTGATCATGGCCAACATACGCATCCCGATCAACTCCACCGGTGACCTGATCGCTCACATCGAAGCGGCCCGGGTGGGGGAGAGGCGGCTTCACGGACTCATGGAGAAGTACGGGGCCGACACCGTTCTTTCATCCATGGAAGCCACCCTGGACCACTCCGAGCGGGAACTGGCCGAGGAGATACTCCAGTGCCGGGAGGGCACCTGGGAGACGGAGGACTTTATCGACTACGATCCCCAGGCGCCCGATGAAGGGCCTGTGAAGGTGTCCTTGAAGATGACCATCCAGCACGATCCCCCTCGCGTCATATATGACATGAGAGGGTCCGGCCCGCCTGTGCAATCGGGTATGAACGGCACCCGCGGTTCCACCTTCGGGGCGTTGGTCGCCGGGACCAAGTACATCTTTCCCAGGCCGCTCATGAACGCCGGGTGGCTGCGCATCATCGAAGCCATCTTTCCCGAGACGAGCGTCGTCAACGCGGTCCGGCCCTATGCGGTGTGCGGGGAGGTTTCGGGGGCCTACGAGAAGACCACGGCCTGCGTCCAGCGGGTGTGGGCTCAGGTCCTTCCCCAGCGTTCCTTCGCCGGCAACTTCAACCTGGAATACGTGGTGGCCGGAGGCGTCGACGACCGGCCCGGCCGCAACAACAACTACTTCGTCTATTACCACTGGCACACCGGAGGCTGGGGAGGCAAGTACGGCGCCGACGGCCGGGATTGCGGGGCAGCCATCTTCGGGCTGGGCATCCTGAACCAATCGACCGAGGTCATCGAGAGGATGTGGCCGGTGACCTTCGACCGACTGGCGCCGGTCACCGATTCCATGGGGGCGGGACGGTGGAGAGGAGGAGCGGGGCTCGAATCGGTGCTGAGAGTCGAGAATGCAGGCGGAGTCCGCCTCTCCTACATAGCCGATCGGGGAGAGGAGGGTCCCGGAGGTCCCCAGGGTCTGTTCGGCGGAAAGGACGGCATCCCGATCCGGGTGGTGAAGAACATCCACACCGGCGACGAGGAGAGCCTTCCCATATACTTCGCGGACGAATTCGTGGGACAGCACGGCAACTTCTATCACGTCTCCTCCGGAGGAGGGGGATACGGTGATCCCCTGGAGAGAGATCCACAGTCC
>CAYWGY010000213.1:3397-4621 GCA_964458055.1 uncultured Acidimicrobiaceae bacterium
GTCCGTCGTGGAGGACGTGATGGACAGATACATATCCATGCGCTCGGCCCGGGACGACTACGGGGTGGTGATCGAGGTCCGTGACGCCGACCTGTTGGACTATGAGATCGATTTCGAGGCCACCCGCGCCCTGCGGGACGAGATGAGGGCCGCCAGGCCCAACGGAGGAGAGACCAGCCATGAGTGACGCCAGACAGCAATTCGTCGACCTGTACACCCGGCGTACCCCCGAGTCGCTGCGGTTGTATGAACGAGCCCGGGAACACCTCCCCGGCGGCGTTCCCGGCAACGCCGGATTCCGCCCACCCTATCCCCTGTACGTGGACCGGGCTCAGGGGCCCTTTTTGTGGGATGTCGACGGGAACCAATACATCGACTCGCTCATTGGCGGCGGGCCCCACATCCTGGGCCACTCCCCGAAGGCCGTCGTGGATGCGGTGGCAAAACAGATCTCCCGGGGCACCAGCACCATCGCGCCCTCTCCCAACAACCTGGCCATGGCCGAACTCATCCGCACCCACATGCCGCACATGGAGATGATCCGCTTCGTGCACACCGGTTCCGAGGCGGTCCACATGTCGATGAGGGTGGCCCGGGCCTTCACCGGCAGGCAGAAGATCGGCAAGTTCGAGGGGAACTTCCACGGGGGCTATGACAACCTGCTGATCAGCGGGACCTCATACGGGGGACCCGAGGAACGACCCCTGTCTCTTCCCGAGGGTGCGGGGATTCCACAGAGCGTCCTTGACGACACCGTGGTGCTGCCCTTCAACAACACCGACGCCACCGTGGCACTCATCGAGGAGCACGCCTCCGAGTTGGCCGGAGTGGTGGTGGAGGCGGTGGGAGGGACCTGGATGGCCGGGATCGTGGCCGAGCAGGGGTTCCTGGAGGCCCTCCGGGAGGTCACCGCCCGCCATGGGATCCTTCTTATATTCGACGAGGTCATCACCGGGTTCCGGGTTGCTCTCGGCGGCAGCACCGCCGTCACGGGCGTCACCCCTGATCTGGTGGCGCTCGCCAAGACCATAGGAGGGGGATTGCCCATGGGTGCCTTCGGCGGGCGGCGCGACGTCATGGAACAGGTGGTGACACCTCCACGGGATGCCGACGACAAGCGCGTCACCATCTTCCAGTCGGGCACCTTCCAGACGAACCTGGTGTCCCTGGCGGCCGGTATGGCGATGCTCTCGGAACTGGAAAAACCCGGAGTGTACGAGAAGC
>CAYWGY010000214.1:0-4524 GCA_964458055.1 uncultured Acidimicrobiaceae bacterium
CCGTCGGCGGCGATACCCTGGGTACGCTGCCAGAACTTGGTATGGGTCACCGTATTGTCATCGAAGACACCCGTCACCTCTATACCCAGCGCGGTCTGCCACCTCTCCACCAGGAACCCGGTGTCCCCCTTCTCCAGGACCACCGAAGCCTGGCCTGTGCCGGCGGGGGACTCTCCGGGGACTCTGGCGCCGGGGAACATGGTCTTCCAACTGGCCGTCCCCACGATCCCGTCCGCAACCAGGCCGTTGGCCCTTTGCCAGGTCCGGGTGGCCTGAGCGGTCTGCGGCCCGAAGTAGCCGTCGGCGGTCACCCCCAGCGCCCGCTGCCAGATGACCACATCAGCGCCCCGGGAACCCACCCGAAGGGCGGAACCCGGGTAGGGAGGGGCCTCGGTCTCCGAACCGTCGCCGTCATCGTCGGATCCGGGGGGAGGCGCCGTGTCCACGTCGGCGCCGGGGAACATCCTCTGCCATGAGTCAGCGCCAACCACCCCGTCGGCAGGCAGGCCCTGGCGGAACTGCCAAGCCTTGGTGGCCGACAGGCTGGCGGGACCGAAGTACCCGTCAGCCTGGATACCCAGCGCCCGCTGCCAGACGATCACATCGGCGCCTTGCGAGCCCAGATTGAGGGGTTGCCCGGGATAGGCGGGGACACCCGGAGCGCTGACCCCGCCGTCTTCGGTGGATGAGTCGTCGTCGGTGTCCGGTGTTTCCGGTGGGGCTATCGGCCTTTCCACGTCCGCTCCCGGGAACATGGTCTGCCAACTGATCTCTCCCACGATCCCGTCAGCCGCCAGGCCATTGGCCCGCTGCCAATCCCGGGTGGCCTCCACCGTTGTGGCGCCGAAGTGCCCGTCGGCAAAGAGGCCGAGAGCAGTCTGCCAGGTCCGGACCCACTTTCCCTGGCTCCCGAGCCTGAGAAGGAACCCGGGATAGGCGGGCACCTCCGACTCGGTGGGAGGGGCGCCGGTCTCGGTCTCGGTCTCCTCCCCGGTCTCGGTCTCTGTCTCCTCTCCTGGCTCGGTGCCGGTCTCCGGGGGCGCGGGCGGGGAGAACATCCGGTTCCAGGACTCCTCTCCCACGATCCCGTCAGCCGCCAGGCCATTGGCCTGCTGCCACTCTCGGGTGGCCCGGGCCGTGCCCGGACCGAAGTCCCCGTCGGCGGTGATTCCCAGTGCCTCCTGCCAGACCCGGACGCTCTCTCCCCTGCTCCCCTCGCGAAGGGGTTCGCCCGGATAGGCATGCTGGGCGATCACCACCGCGGCCGGTGTGGGCTCCGAGCGGGGACTCGAGCCTATCTGGTTTCCCGCGGTCACCCAGAATCGGTAGGAGACTCCCGGCTGCAGTCCCGCGAAGGTGACGCTGGTCTCAGAAGCGATGACCGTCACGGGATCCGAATGGGCGGGATCGACGGTGACCGTATACCGTTCGGGGGCGAACCGGGAAGGGACGGGGTCCCAACTCACCGTGGCAACCCGGCCCCCCTGCACGGTCACTCCCGTGGGAGCGGGCGGCGGCGCCCACCAATCGGCCAGGTAGTCGATCTCGAAATACCTGGACCTGAGCCCGAACGAGGACCGGAGGGTAGAGGCCGAGACCCTCTCGGTGGCCCTGGCGCCGCCGACGATCCCCTCAATCCTCACGAATTTGGCACTGCCCCATGGATACGGTTCGGTCTTGACCGAGATCACGTCATCGAAACGATTGGACAAACCGTAGGTACCCAGAAGTTGTGACAGCGAGACGCTCTTTGACCAGAAGGCGTTCGGGTTCACCGCCGGGTCGATGGACCACGGGTCCTGGACCGAGACCAGGTAGGGTCGTCCGGCAGTGCCCCACAACGCCGAGGAGTCCTCGGTGGCCCCTCCGCTTGAAGACGAGTAGAAGGCCTGCACGATCGTCAGTTCCTCCTCGGGATGGGTGACGACCCGCCCGGCGGTGGCCCTCGCTCCCAACTGCTCCCAGCGGCCGCCGTTCTGGATCTCCCGGTTCCACCCCGCGTACACCTGGTCCCGGGTGTCGCTTACCACATGACACCAGCAGGCCGACTTGCGGGAACTGCTGAACGAGGACTCAGAACCCCGGCGCAGCATGGCGTAGATGGCATAGGACCGGGCGGCTATTGCCTGTGCCTCCAGGGCGGCGTCGGGCCATGCGGTCGGGATCTCGGCGATGCCGGCCACGTAGTCTTCTATCTCCATCTGCATGGAGAAGTGGATCCGGTCGCCGTTGGGACGCACACGCATGTTGCCGTGGATGAACTGGGTCATCTGACCCGAGTAGTTGAGGCCCCTTAGGCCCACCCGGTTGTCGTGGGAGAGATCCTGGATGCTCAACCGGCATCCGGCGGCCGCTCCCACGAGGTTGGTTGAACACGATCCCCCACCTTCGGCAGTTACCACCAGGTCCTCGCCCGCCTCCAGGTAATAGGCCCCGGCGCAGTCGGGCAACCCGTTCCCCTCCACCAGAGCCTGCCAGGTGCGGCTCCCCACCGCCCCGTCGGCTTCCAGGCCCTGGGACTCCTGGAAAGAGATCACGGCTTGCCTCACCGTGTCGTCGAAGGACCCGGGCACCGATTGCAGGTAACCCAACTCCGCCAGCCTGGCCACCAACAGATCGGTGAAAGTGTTGTCACGTTCGAGGGTGACGCCGGCCGTCAAGATGGGGTAGGAGGCGTAGTCTCCGTCGAAACACACCCTCACTCGACCCTCCACCACCGCGAAGGTAAGTTCCGAGCGGTTCTGCCTCATGCCCACCCAGATGGGCATCGCTTCGGTGACGACCCAGGAGCCGGGAATGGCATCTGCGAGGTTCTGGACGGCCGAGCCCTGATAGAAGTGCTGGAGGATCTGGGTGGAGGTATATTCCTCCTCCGCCATTCCCTTGGCGCCGTACTGGGTCATCCCCACCCCGTGACCGTGACCTGCTCCCTCGATGCTGATCCGGACGGCGGAAGTGTCGACGCTCGAGTCCGGAAACATCACCTTCCAGGACGACGGCCCCACTATTCCGTCGGCCACCAGGCCTCTCTCACGCTGCCAGGCAATGGTGGCTGCCCTCGTGCCGGAGCCGAATACGCCGTCGGCGGTGATTCCCAGCGCCTCCTGCCACGTCCGCACGGCATCTCCCCTGCTGCCCACCCGCAGAGGATCGCCCGGGTAGTCGGCGGCCACCGCGGGGGCCACCGTTCCCAGGGCGAGAATCGTCGCTGCCAGCAGGGCGGCCAGCCGCATGGGCAGGCCGTTGCTCATCGAATTCGTAGTGGTTTCCAAGGTGCCATCCGTCTGTGGGAACAGTTAACCTTTTAACCCCACCCGCGCCGCTCTGCCCAGTCTAGAAGTTCTGCGGGGTTATGGACACACCCCGATTACCGGCGGCGACCGATGACCACCGGAATCCCGGTCGATGCCGGGGGGACCGCGGCCTGCTTGGAACTCTTGGCGTGATAGCTGGAGCGAACCAGGGGTCCCGACTCCACGTGCGGGATGCCGAGCCCTTCGCCATAGGAGCGGTACTCCTCGAACTCGGTCGGGTGAACATAGCGCTGAACGGGACGGTGGCGAGGAGTGGGGCGCAGGTACTGGCCGATGGTCACTATGTCAACCCCCACGGCCCGCAGGTCCGCCAGGGCGCCCCGCACCTCCTCGCGGGTCTCTCCCATGCCCACGATCAGGCCGGACTTGACCAGCCCCTCCGGATAGAGTTTCTTGGCCCGCGCCAAAAGCGCCAGGGAACGCCCGTAATTGGCGGATGTGCGAATCTCGCGTTGGAGGCGCACCACGGTCTCGGTGTTGTGGTTGAGAACATCGGGACGTTCCGCCATGACGGTGGCCAGCGCCTCGGGATCTCCCTTGAAGTCGGGGATGAGCACCTCGATATCGGTCCGCGGGGACCGCTTCCTGGTCTCACGGATAGTTGCCGCGAACACGGCGGACCCCCCGTCGGGAAGATCGTCACGATTCACCGAGGTGATCACGGCGTGACCCAGACCCATCCTCTGGATGGCCTCCGCAGCGCGGTGGGGCTCTTCCAGGTCCAGCCCCAGGGGCCTGGCGGTGGTGACGTTGCAGAACCCGCAGGCGCGGGTACAGCGGTCCCCAAGAATCATGAGAGTGGCCGTTCCCATCCCCCAGCACTCGTATATGTTGGGGCAGTTGGCCTCCTCGCACACGGTGTTGAGGTCAAGCGAGCGCATCAGTTTCTTCAGTTCCAGGTACTCGGGGTCCATCCGGGCTGTCACCCTCATCCACGGGGGCCGTTCGGGTTCTCCCGGGAGCCTGCGGGTGTTCCGGGCAGGCGCCGATGTGGAACGGTCGGGAGAGAAGGTGCCCGAGGTCAGGAGCCTGTCCACCTCGAAGTCGCGGGGCCTTCCCTGCCCGCGGACGAAGGCGGCAGACTGCGTCTCGATCTCGGGATAGCCGAACACCTCGCGGAACCGCGGGATGAAAGCCTCCACCGCCTCCTCCAGGGACACTCTCCCACCCGACAACTCGCTCACCGAGGTAACCGGTCGGCCTGTTATGC
>CAYWGY010000215.1:0-2002 GCA_964458055.1 uncultured Acidimicrobiaceae bacterium
GGTTGTGAGTCATCCCGGGTCCTGGTGGAGGCAGCCGTCCACGAGGCCCCAGCAGCAACTCCGGTTCCGCCAATCGAGGCGGGGTGCCCGGGACTGCTCCGAATCCTGCAACGGTGATTGCTTCCCCGGATTCGATCGGCTCCACCCATCCCAGTCCGGTCACCTTGTTCTCAGAGCCATCGGCGCCAAGTTCGAAGGCGGCATTCGGCAGTCCGAGGGGTACAGCGCCCGATGCGCCCCGACCCAGGTAGTCGGTAACCCACTCCGTCGGAACAGCCCTTATCACCAGGTAACGGACCGCCGTGAAGGCCAGGAAGGAGAACAGGAGCCGGCGTCCGGTCACCATCACTACCCGACGGAAGTCCCGCAACCGGGCACTCTTTCGCTTCAGCAAACTGACGATGCGTTTCCGGACGCGGTCTCCACGGGAGCGGAGCAGGCATCGTCGGCCTCGGATCCGGAGGTCCGGACGCGCGCCTGGCCCCGGAGCCACCCGGATCGCTCGATCACAACGGTCACCCCTCCGGCCGCCAGGCCGATGGCCATGGTGCCCATGAAGAAGGTCACGGCAAAGGGCCATCCCATGAGCCCCGCCGACAGCAGAAGCTCCGCGGGGCTCGTCAGGGGAGAGGGCACCATGAACGCCACCAGTGGCGCCCACGGAGTCGAGGCCGCCATCCCGGCGATGATCACCACCGTGGTCCCGCAGGAACAGAACGGCGTCAGGCTTGCCAGCGCCACCGCTCCCACTATTCCCACCAACACGCGCCTCCGCTGCCATTCCTCCAGGCGCTTGGTTCCGTCAAACGTCGTCAGCGCCGCTGCTGAAACGATAGATCAGCAGGTAAGGCCAAGTTAATAGCAGAGTGGACCACACGTCACCGGCCACCTTTGCCAAGAAATCAGCCACGGATCAACGTCGTTGGCTCTCGCATTCGCCCTGATATAGATGTCTATCTATATAGATACAACCTATTCATTTTCCGCGCACCGTAAGCGGAGAGTCGCTCAGCGACTCAGAGTCCGGCGCCAGTGAGCGATCTCCAGCGGGGGTATCAACCGGTCGAGGTGGTTCAGACCCCAGCACTCCACGGTGCGGTCGGGTCTCAATCCGCAGGTGCGCCGGTCACCCGCTCCCATGTCGATGAAGAGACCGTCGGGCACCTCGGTCTGGCCCTCGTGGTTCGATCCCCAGCACTCCATGGCGCCGTCGGGGCGCAACCCGCAAGCGTGGTCCCAGCCGGCACTGATGCGTGTGAACGCACCCGGGGGAGCGGTTGACTCGCCGTTGCGGTTCGACCCCCAGCACTCAGCCGAACCGTCCGGTCGTAGTCCACAGCTGAAGAAGCCTCCGCCGCTGATCGAAGCGAAGTCACCCGGAGGAGGGGAGGTTTCTCCGTTGAAGTCCCGACCCCAGCAACTCACCCTTTTGTCTTCGCGGATGCCGCAGGCGTGTGCCCAACCGGCGCCGATGGAGACAAACCTTCCCTCGGGTGGCGAGGAGTCGACGTTGTTCCCGTTCACATCCCTTCCCCAACATGCGACAGTCCCGTCCGAGCCCAGCCCACAGGTATGCGAACCACCGGTGCTCAGGGCTGTGAATTCTCCATCCGGCGGGGGAGTTCCGCCGATCTCCAAGCCCCAGCATTCAATGCTCCCGTCGACGCGGACGCCACAGGCCCTGTCGCCGACGCTGACCTCCTCCAGATCTCCCCGAGGAGAGGAATCGAAACCCAACCAGTCCCAACAGACCACGATGCCATTCAGGCGGGTACCGCAGATCCCCCGCCCCACCTCGATTGATGAGAAGCCGCTGGTCAGAGGGGTTGTGTTCACCTTCACCCGATAGGAGTCACCAAGGCGCTCCACGACCTCCAGTTCGTACTCCAGGAATGATCCCTTCCTCTGGTAGAACACCGAATATCGGGCCTTCCAGGTGTCTCCGACATCCAGAACGATGGTATTGGCATCCCCCGAACCCGGAGGCAACAGCACATCCTTG
>CAYWGY010000215.1:2126-3921 GCA_964458055.1 uncultured Acidimicrobiaceae bacterium
CACCTTCGGAGGCGATGCCCCGGTCGTATCCCTCCCTAACTCTCGCGCCTACGGCTATCACCCTGTCGGATGTGACGGGAAGCAACAGGAGCTTTCGGTCTCCCTCCGCCACGGGAGCGGTGAGGATGTACTCTGCGCCTCCGTCTTGATGCACCACCGCCTCCGATGCATCGATCCACCCCGTGTGGAAGAGGTTGTGAGCGTGGGTACCCACCAACCTCCCGTCGGTCGCCATCACATCCATATTGGTGATGAGGGGCTCGTAGACTTCGGGCGCCGGCTGATTGTGGGGCCAGCCGAGGGTGTGGCCTATCTCGTGGGCATAGATGGTGACATGGTAGATCCCGCCCCTGTCGACCCAGATGTTCCTGAAGACCTTGTCCTGGCGGGAATCGAACGATCCCTCGAAAGCCAATCCGGCAATTCCCCCACCCAGGGGACTCCCCACAAAGGCGTGGTTCCCTTCCACCCGCCGCACATGCCGGCTCCTGTCATCGCAGCCACTCAGGATGGCTGAGACCTCGGCGGTCGGATCCTCTCCGTACTGGAACCGTATCTGGTGACGGCCACCCGACAGCCAATCGAAAT
This sequence comes from uncultured Acidimicrobiaceae bacterium, assembly GCA_964458055.1. Taxonomy (GTDB): domain Bacteria; phylum Actinomycetota; class Acidimicrobiia; order Spongiisociales; family ZC4RG35; genus Bin76. Next base: position 2,715 of record CAYWGY010000215.1, read on the forward strand.
AGGGAGATAGGCGGCGGTTCAAGAAGGCGGGCACGTCCTCGGTGATGGGGGCTCCCTGGCATGTCCATACATTCCACACGTCCTCTCCGAGCGTGAGCGACTCCATGACATGGCGGCCCGGTGCGTAGTCGAGCACGGCCCGGAGGTCCGACGCCCGGAGCGCCCTGGCCAGGAAGGAAGCCATGCTGTCTCTCCTCACCTGGTCTTCGGGACAGTAACGCAGGGGATCGACGCCGCACCCCCGGGTGATTCCCGCCTGCAGGACTGCCTCCGCGGCCTCCAGATATGGTGCATCGGGACCGATGTCGGAGAAGGAAGAAGAGACGACGCCCTCGGGAACATCCAGCCGGAAGGCCCTCCGGAGGAAGACGGCCATCTCCGATCTGAGCATGGGATCGTCAGGCCGGTAGGTCTCGGAAACCCGGGTGTCGGTGAGCCCGTTGGCTCCCATGGATTCCACGAACGGCGCGTACCAGGCACCCTCGGAGACGTCGGGAAACACCCCCAGGTAAGGAGCGGAGGTGTCGAGGCGAAGCGCCCGGGCTAAAAAGACCGCTATCTGTGCTCTGGTTACGGGTTGATCGGGACAGTACCGGGGACCGGAGAGGTCACAGCCAACCGTCAGTCCACGTTCGACGATGAACAGGATGTCCTCTTCATGGGGGTTGCCTGCAATGTCCACGAACCCTCCTCCGTCCTGGGCAGGCGCATCCTGGGCCAGAACCGGCGGAGGGGCCGCAGCCACCATCAGAACGACCAACGCTGCACCCAACAGGCCACACCGCGCCGCCAGTAATTTCACGACATCAATTACTAACAGACCACTCACCCGCCACCTATTGTGGCATCCAGCAACCTGCGCTTCAACCTGTCAGATCCTCGAACCTGACCACCGGCCGCGAACCGTGGGGGGTGGGCGATCCTTCTACCACGCTAAATGCGCTCCAGCGCCTCCGGGTTGACGACGTTTTGTGGTCGTCCCTCCAAGAAGGCGATCACGTTGTCGACGGCGCCCTCGTTCAGCAGGTCGATCCCCTCGGGTGTCTGGTCGGCCATGTGCGGCGTCAGCACCACCTGCTCGCACGACAGTATGGGATCGTCGTGAGGCACCGGCTCGACGTCGTAGACGTCCAGGCCCGCTCCCGCGAGTTGTCCGGAGCGAAGGGCCCCGACGAGGGGGGCCTTTTCCACCAGTGCGCCTCTGGCT
>CAYWGY010000215.1:3931-4484 GCA_964458055.1 uncultured Acidimicrobiaceae bacterium
GTTCATCGAGTTCGACGTAGCGGACTCCTAGACGCTGTGCTCGTTCCTCGGAGGGGTGGAAGGTCCACGCCACCACCTCCATCCCGAGCGCATTGGCCAACCTCGCCATCTCCGAACCGATGTTGCCGGTGCCGATGATGCCGAGGGTCTTTCCCTGCAGGTAGATGTTCTCCCTGCGGGTCCACCGGCCGGACTTCAACTCGATTGTCTGGTATGCGGCGCTCTTCGCCACCGCGAACATGAGTCCGAAGATGTGCTCAGCCACAACCGCGGCGGTGCGTCCCGGCTGGTTGCTCACAACCACTCCCATCTGCGACGCCGCCCGCAGATCAATGCTGTCGGTCCCGATGGCACACAGCGAGATGTGGCGCAACTTCGGCAGGGACAGGAGTTCCTCGGCGCCCCAGGTAACGGCGCCGCGGGAGTTGATGATCACCTCGGCGTCGCCCACCCGATCGACCTTGTGCTCCTCGGCAGGCCGATCGGTGTACACGACCACCTCTCCGAACGGCTTCAGTCGTTCCAGATGGGGAGAACCCTGTATCTGCGGCGG
>CAYWGY010000216.1:0-4384 GCA_964458055.1 uncultured Acidimicrobiaceae bacterium
CAGCCGATCAGTTGGTGAGAGTTCTCCGAGAAGAGGTGGGAATCCCCATCCACTTCCACACTCACGATGCCAGTGGGGTGCAGGCAGCGACCCTCATCAAGGGAGGCGAGGCCGGCATCGACATCATCGACGCGGCGGTGGCGGCGGTCTCGGGTTCCACCAGCCAACCCAACCTCAACACGCTCGTGGGCTCCCTGAAGGGAACCGAACGCGATACCGAACTTGACTCGGAGGCGTTGGGGGACTGCTCCCTGTACTGGGAGACGGTGCGCACCTACTACCGGCCTTTCGACAACTCACCCAAATCCGGGAGTGCGCGGCTCTACGACCACGAGATCCCGGGAGGTCAGTTCACCAACCTCCAGCAACAGGCCACTGCCCTGGGCCTCGGCCAGCGGTGGCGAGAGGTGGAGGAGATGTACTCGAACGTAAACCAGTTGCTGGGAGACATTGTCAAGGTCACGCCTTCCAGCAAGGTGGTTGGAGACCTGACTCTGTTCCTGCTCTCCAAGGGTATGACTTGTGATGAAGTCCGGAGCCTTCCCCCCGATCACAACATCGGATTCCCCGAATCGGTGGTCGACATGATGAGAGGGTCTCTTGGTGAGCCTCCCGGCGGCTGGCCCCACGATGTGCGTGAGATCCTTCTGTGCCGCCAGGAGCCTATTGACGGCCGTGCCGGCGAGAGCCTGCCGAGCGCCGACATCCAGGCCGCCGTGGAGACGGCCTCCGGACTCCTCGGCAGCGAGGCCTCATGGGCGGATGGTCTCAGCTATCTCCTCTATCCGGTGGAGTTCACGAGGTTTGCCGAGACCAGGCGAGAATTCGCCGATGTGGGATTGCTTCCGACGCCGGTGTTCTTCTACGGGCTTGAGGAGGGAGAGGAGTGCGTCTTCGATCTCGAGCCCGGCAAGCGCCTGTTTGTCAAATTTCACGCGATCGGGGAGCCTCAGCCCGACGGAACCCGCACCATATTCTTCGATCTCAACGGCGCTCCCCGGGAGATAAGAGTTCGCGACCGATCCCTCCAATCGGACCGGCCCGCCGCCAGAAAGGCCGACAGCGGCAATCCCGACCACATCGGCGCACCCACTCCGGGTGTCGTCACAGGCATCTTCGTCACCGTGGGAGATGAAGTGAATGCCAACACCAAACTATTGACGCTGGAAGCCATGAAGATGCAGAGCACCATCTACGCTTCGGACGAAGGAACGGTCAAGGAGTTACTGGTCGGTGCCGGTAGCCAGGTCGAAGCCAAGGACCTGCTTGTCGTCATGGGTTCCTGACGGCCGGCTCAAGCCACCGGCTCCACAAGTGGAAGACTCTGGTCCGGACGTGGCGAACGCTCCGGGGACCGGAGATGTCCCGGTCCAACCTGCATCTCGATAGTTGCCTCCCTGATCCCGGCAGGTTGGTGTGTGGCGGAGCAATCGGTGTAACCTGCGTTAGGGCCGATATTCCCTAGCCTTGAGGAACCCACAGACAATGCCGGAGAGGATCCAGATGACCGATCGGGGGCTCACCACCCCTGAGGTACCCATTATCCCCTTTATCGAGGGAGACGGCATAGGCGCTGACGTGTGGGATGCCACCCGCCGGGTGATTGACAACGCCGTCCACAAGGCCTACGGAGGGTCTCGCCGCATAGAGTGGCTGGAGATACTGGCTGGCGAGAAGGCCTTCAACGAGACGGGTTCCTGGCTCCCCGACGACACTGTCGAGTCCATCCGGGAGCATGTGGTGGCCATCAAGGGCCCGTTGACCACCCCGGTTGGGGAGGGTATCCGGAGTATCAATGTCGCCCTGCGCCAGATTCTCGATCTCTATGCCTGCATACGACCGGTACGGTGGCTGAAGGGCGTGCCTTCCCCCGCGTTACGTCCTGAGTTGGTGGACATGGTGATCTTCCGAGAGAACACCGAAGACGTGTACGCCGGGTTCGAACTGGAGGCAGAGACTCCCGAGGCTCTTCGGCTCATCTCCCATCTGGAGGCTACGCTGGGATGGAAGATCCGCCCCGACTCGGGTGTCGGCATCAAACCGGTCTCCGAAACGGGGACGAAGCGGCTGGTGAGGGCGGCTCTCAACTTCGCGCTCGCCTTCGATCGGCGGTCGGTGACCCTGGTTCACAAGGGGAACATCATGAAGTACACAGAGGGGGCCTTCCGCCGGTGGGGGTACGAGTTGGTCAGAGATGAGTTCTCGGACCGCGCGGTGAGTTGGGAGGACTCGGGAGGTGATCCTGGTGACCGCCTGCTGGTGCAGGATGTGATAGCCGATGCGTTCTTGCAGAAGATTCTCACCCGGCCGGCCGAATTCGATGTCATCGCCACCCTGAATCTGAACGGGGACTACATTTCCGATGCCCTGGCCGCCCAGGTCGGAGGAATCGGGATGGCCCCCGGAGGCAACGTCAATTTCCAGTTGGGATACGCTCTGTTCGAGGCAACCCATGGGACGGCGCCCAAATATGCCGGACTTGACAAGGTTAATCCGGGATCCCTCATGCTCTCGGGTTCGCTGATGCTTCGCTACATGGGTTGGCGGGAAGCGGCGTCCATGATCTCGAGAGCGATGGAAAGGTCCATCATGGAGAAGATCGTCACCTACGACCTCGCCAGGCTGACCGAGGGCGCGACAGAGGTCTCCACATCCGGATTCGCCGGTGCGGTGATCGAGAGGATGTAACCTCGGCAATTACGCCATGTGAGATGGGCATAATCAAGGTAGAGTATTCTTTCGCTAGCGACCAGAGACTCGACGAATGACCGTAGCAACCCTGGAAATCTCCCGCAAGCCCTCCGTCTTCCCTCCGGAGGAGCGGGCTGCGCTGCAACCTCTGATCACGGAGATAAACGAACTCAAGGCCGATCGAAACGCCCTTATCACAGCTCACAACTACATGACCCCCGACATCTACTACGGCGTCGCCGACCTGGTGGGGGACTCCCTGGCGTTGGCCCAGATGGCGGCGCGCAGCGATGCCGAGGTCATCCTCATGGCCGGCGTCCACTTCATGGCCGAGACCTCCAAGATCATCAATCCCGACACCACCGTGTTGATACCGGACCTGCGGGCGGGATGCTCACTGGCCGAGGGTATCACCCCCGCCGATGTGCGGGAACTCAAGCGCCGCCATCCCGGGGCGCCCGTAGTCAGTTACGTGAACACAACGGCCGAGGTGAAGGCCGAATCCGACATCTGCTGCACTTCGGGCAACGCCGTTGCGGTGGTGGAGTCCCTGGGAGCCGACCGAGTGATCTTCCTGCCTGACGGCTTCCTGGGACGATACGTGGCTGCCCACACCGATATCGAGATCATTCTCTGGGAGGGCAGATGCATAGTCCATGACCGGTTCAGCGGGGAGGAACTGGAGGAGTTTCGACACATCCTCCCAGAGGTGCCGGTCATCGCCCATCCCGAGTGTGCTCCCGACGTGTTGGAACAGGCCGACTATGTGGGTTCCACCCACGGGATAGTCAACTGGGTGCGTCGGCTGCGGCCTGCCCAGGTGATGATGCTGACCGAATGCTCCATGGCCGACAACGTGGCCTACGAGCTGGAGGGTGTTGAAATCATGCGACCATGCAACCTGTGCCCGCACATGAAGAAGATCACCCTTGAGAACATCAGGGACTCCCTGGCGACAATGACCCACCAGGTGGTGTTGGAGCCGGAAACAGCGGCCCGGGCGCGATCGGCCGTGGAACGGATGCTTGAGGTGGGACGCAACTGACCTCCGCCAAGATCACCCATGATGTCTTGGCGCGGGCCTTCCGTGAGGATCTCGGAGCAACCGGAGACCTGACCTCCGACGCCCTGATCGGAGAGGGAGAGGAAGCTGTGGGGGTTGTTGTCTACAAGACGGCGGCGCGGGTGGCCGGTCTCCAGTTGGCGGAGGCGGCATTCCGTTATCTCGATGGTCGGGTGGCCTTCGAGGCCCTGACCGCAGACGGCGCCGATCTTCTCCCGGGGGCCGAGGCGGCGGTGGTGCGCGGGCCGGCCCGGAGCATCTTGTCTTGCGAAAGGGTCGCCCTCAACCTCTTGGGTCATCTTTCGGGCGTGGCAACCGCCACCAGGGAGTTGGTGGCGGAGGTGCGGGGAACCGGCGCTCGGATCAGCGATACTCGCAAGACCACTCCCGGCCTGCGGCGCTGGGAGAAGGAAGCGGTCATGGCGGGCGGCGGTGTGAACCACCGCATGGGTCTTTGGGACGCCGTGTTGATCAAGGACAACCACCTGATCATGGTGGGAGACCCGGCGGATGCTGTTAGGGCCGCCAGGAGAGAGGTCGGGGAGGAGATTCCCCTGGTCATCGTAGTTGACGGACTGGGCGATCTTGAGACGATCGTCGCGGCAGGTCCTGATGTGATCCTTCTGGACG
>CAYWGY010000217.1:0-4378 GCA_964458055.1 uncultured Acidimicrobiaceae bacterium
AAGGACGAGAACCGGTTCCTGGAGGTCACCTACGCCAACGGCGACCGCGAGGTCCTCTTTTTCAAGGACTTCTCCTCGGGGGCCATGATCGAGAACATCGTGAGGCGTTCGAAGAAGAGCGCAATCAAGCGCCACCTCCAGGGAGGACCCTCCGGTATCGGGCAGAGGGACCTTCTCGAAGCGGTGCGGCGGGAGTTCCGCGAGCACGAGGACCTTCCCAACACCACCAACCCCGACGACTGGGCCAAGATCTCGGGCAAGAAGGGAGAACGGATCGTGTATGTGCGCACGCTCCTGGAGGACGGGAAGGGCAGGATGGTCGACACCGTAACAACCGGCCAATACCTCTGATCATCGCTGCGTTGATCAGCTGATGGCCCTTCCCAAGCTACTCGGCACCGAGACCGAGTATGGAGTGATCATTCGCAACCGCCCCCATCACCACCAGGCTCTGGCGGCGGCTGCAGTGATCGACAGCTACCCGGGTCCCCAGGTCAGGGTGCAGTGGTCCTATGAGCACGAGTCTCCGGGCGCCGACTCCCGGGGGTTCGGGCACGAGAACTTCGGCATACCCGATCCCGACTCGGCGCTGATCAACTCGGTCCTCACCAACGGCGCCCGGCTGTACGTGGACCACTCCCATCCCGAGTACTCCAGTCCCGAGTGCCTCGATCCCCGGGAAGCCGTCCTCTACGACAAGGCGGGCGAGTTGGTGATGGCCCGGGCAGGCCGCGAGGCCCAGAAGGCCCTTCCCCCCAACCAGCAGATCCGCCTTTACAAGAACAACAGTGACGGCAAGAGCAGCAGCTACGGTGCTCACGAGAACTACCTCCTGTCACGCCAGACCCCCTTTGCGAAGGTCATCGGCTACCTTCCCACCTTCCTGGTATCCCGCCAGATCTTTACCGGTTCCGGCAAGGTGGGATCGGAGAACCACCGCCCACCCTGCGCCTACCAGATCACACAGCGGGCCGACTTCTTCGAAGAGGTGGTTGGGCTGGAGACCACCCTCAGAAGACCGATCGTCAACACCCGCGACGAGCCCCACGGAGACCCCACCCGCTACCGGCGGCTGCATGTGATCATCGGCGACGCCAACCTCTCGGAGGTCCAGATGTTCCTGAAACTGGGGGTGACGGCCCTGTTCCTCCATGCTCTCGAGGACGACGCCTTGCCCTCGCCGCTGGAACTCGATCAGCCGGTGCAGGCCTGCTGGCGGATTAGCCACGACATCGGGATGAAAGAACCGGTGCAGATGCAGGACGGAAGGTCGGTCACCGCCCTGGAACTGCAGTTCCTGTACCTGGAGTGGCTCTCCGACTACGCCCGCCGTCGCATGGAATCGCCGGTCTGGACCCAGGTGCTTTCCGAGTGGGAGAGCGTGCTGGCTGACTTGGAACGGGATCCCCTCCTCACCGCCGACCGCCTCGATTGGACCGCCAAGCTGAGGCTGCTGCAGGCCTACCGAAGCCGCCGGAATCTGAGTTGGTCCCATCCCCGCCTGGCGGCAATGGCCCTCCAGTATCACGACATCGAGCCCGACCGGGGTCTCTACCATCGCCTGGTGCAAAGAGGCGCCATGCGCCGGTTGTTCAGCGACGAGGAAGTGGAGAGAGCCGAGCATGAGCCGCCCGAGGACACCCGGGCCTGGTTCCGGGGGAGGTGCGTCTCCCGGTTCGGCCGGTCGCTGGTCGCCGCCAACTGGGATTCGCTCCTGTTCCAAACGAATCCCGGCGACCTGGTGAAGGTGTCTATGATGGAACCACTACAGGGCGGCCGGGTCACCACCGGGGCCCTTTTGGGCCGGGTGTCCGATCCGGCCGAGTTGATCCGGGAACTGGGAAAGAGGAATGGCTGAACAAGAGAAGGGCAAGCGGAGGCGTCGACCCCAGGGCGGTCCCTCCCCGACGGAGGGAGACGCGGCGGGACTGGGCATGGCCCAGGTCGATTCCCAGAAGATCGACGACCTGCTGGACGAGATAGACACCGTGCTGGAAGAGAACGCCGAGGAGTTCGTGAAGAACTACATACAGAAGGGAGGGGAGTGATCGACCAGCCCGCCTGGGGTCTGCCTCTGGGCGCCCCCTCACCCGGATCGAGTTTCTCCGACCTTCTGGACTCCATGGGATTGGCCCCCCGCTGGGAGGTGCCGGAGTCTCGAGCAGGAAACCTGCAACCACCCGAAGGCACCACCGTGCTGGCTTCCCGTTACCGGGGAGGAGTGGTGATCGGCGGCGACCGCCAGGCAACCGAGGGCCACCTCATAGCGCACCGCCGCATACGCAAGGTCTACCCCTCCGATCGGATGTCGGCGGTTGCGGTGGCGGGCACTGCCGGGCTTGCCCTCGAGATGGTGCGACTCTTCTGCGTGGAGTTGGAGCACTACGAGAAGATCGAAGGCGCCATGTTGAGCCTGGAGGGCAAGGCCAACTTCCTGTCGAGACTGGTGCGCTCCCAGCTGCCGCTGGCCTTCCAGGGGTTGGCGGTGGTCCCCCTCTTCGCCGGTTACGACCGGGGTTGTGAGACCGCCAGGGTGTACACCTTCGATGTGGTGGGGGGACGATATGAGGAACATGACTACGGCGCCGCCGGCTCCGGAGCTATGCAGGCCAGGGCATTCCTGCGCACCGCCTGGCAGGCGGAAATGGACGAGGACGAGGCCGTCGGCAAGGTCATGGGAGCCCTCATGGCCGCCGCCGATGTGGACGTGGCCACCGCCGGACCCGACCTGCGCCGCGGCATCCTTCCCAACCTGATCGTCATCGACCGACAGGGCCTCCGCGAGGTCTCCGACGATCACCTCGCCGACATTGCCCGCGCCGAGATGGGGGAGGGGTCATGAACCCGGGCTTTTACGTCACTCCCGAACAGTTGGTGCGCGACCGCGCAGAGTTCGCCCGCAAGGGCATCGCCCGGGGACGCTCCATCCTGGCCATGGAGTACAAAGACGGAATCCTGATGCTGGCCGAGAACCCCGGGGGGGCCCTTCACAAAATCAGCGAGGTCTACGACCGGATCGCCTTCGCCGGAGTGGGGCGTTACAACGAGTTCGAGACGCTGCGCAAGGCGGGGATCCGGCAGGCTGACGTCATGGGTTATCTCTACAGCCGCGATGACGTAACCGCCCTGGGGCTGGCAACCGCCTTCTCACAGACCCTGGGAGTGATCTTCTCCCACGAGACCAAGCCCTTCGAAGTGGAACTTCTCATCTGTGAACTGGGGCGCAACGGCCAGCCCAACCACATGCTGCAGATCAGCTACGACGGCACTCTCATCGATGAGAGGGGAGTTCTCGCCATCGGCGGCAAGGCCGACATCCTGGGCGGAGCTCTCCGGGAACGGTTCACCGACAACATGACTCTCAAGGATGCGGTCCTCCTGGGCATGGACGTGTTCGCCGAGACCGAACGCCGCCCACTCGACGGATGGGAGGCAGCCGTCCTGGAAGAGGGCCCTGCCCGAAGGTGCTTCCGCCGCCTGACACAGGCCGAACTCGACCGAATCTCCGCAGAGGACTCCTCCTGAATCGCTGACCGCCGGCTCCCGCCGTCAGCCGAAGTGGGCCCGCACCGGCGCCGTTTTCTCCGGCACGTCACCTACTAAGAAAACCCAGCAACTCCCTCCGGAGTCCTCACGGAGGTGCTTCCAGAGACACGTTGGCCCGGTAGCGGAAGAGACCTGCCCGGAGGTGCCCTCGCCGCTCATGCGAGACGAAGGAGTCTCCGGGCAGGTTCATCTAGATCACGGCGTCAGCGCCTCCGCAATGGCGCGGGCGTTGGAAACCAGCCACTCCGGATAGGTCTCGGCACCCGATCCCTCCGGTCCCAGCGAGCCGGTGTAGAGTTCCACAACCTTGAGCGGCGGGTCGAACTCGGCCGCCACAGTGTTGGGTAGTCCGGAATCCGCCGTGGTTTCGGTGAATATGGCCGGCACTCCCTCTTCACGGATCGACTCCACCAACTCCGCCAGGTGCGCGGTGCCGGGCTGAGCCAGCGTGGTTCCGCCAGAAAGGATGGTGTCCAGCACCTCGAAGTCGAAGTACTCCCCGAAATAGGAGAATGAGTCGTGGTTGGTCACGAGCTTACGATGCGATTCGGGTACGGCCGAGAGGATCGACTCGGCCTCATGGGCCGCATCCCGGATCACCCCGGCATAGTCCTCGCCTCGCTGGATCCACTCATCGGCTGTCAAGACCTTGCCTATGTGGGCCAACTCGGCAGCAATCAGGCCGACCGCTCTCTCCACACGGGAGGGATCAAACCAGAAGTGAGGGTCGAATGCGCCACCATGGGCGTGCCCTCCCTCTTCATCATGGTGACCTTCCTCCTCATCGTGGTCGCCGCCACCTCCTCATGATCGCCTTCCTCTTCCGCGTGGT
>CAYWGY010000218.1:0-3976 GCA_964458055.1 uncultured Acidimicrobiaceae bacterium
CGCCTCGGAACAGTAGGACTTGGCGAGACCGGCCATCAACGATCTCTCCTCGTTGTCCTCGCTGACCGCCCAACCGGCGTAATAGGCCGCCGACCGCGCCGCCTCCACCTGGGCAAGCATGTCGGCGCACTTGTGCTTGATGGCCTGGAAGGACCCGATGGGACGGCCGAACTGCTTGCGCACCTTGGCGTAGGATACCGCCATCTCCAGGCATGCCTGCGCACCCCCCACCTGCTCGGCGGAGAGCGCCACCGCCGCCCGTTCCAGCATCCGCTCCAGAACCTGCCACCCGTCGCCTTCGGACCCCAGCAGGGAGTCGGCATTCACCACCACTCCGGAGAACTCCACCTCGGCCTGCTTGCGGGTCTGGTCCATGGTGTCCAGCCGTCTTCTTGTCACCCCATCGGCGTCGGCGGGCACGACGAACAGCGACACTCCGGACTCTGTGCGGGCCGCCACCACCAGCACATCGGCTGTGTGCCCGTCAAGCACGAAACTCTTGGAACCCTCCAGCATCCATCCTCCCCCCGGGAGGGGGCGGGCCTCGGTCTCTATCCCTCCGGCGTCCCAACGCCCGTTGGGTTCGGTGAAGGCCACCGTCGCCAACAGTCCGCCCTCTGCTATGGCCGGCAGGATCTGTTGTTTCTGGCGCTCGCTCCCGGCCTCCTCCACCACGGAGGCGGCCATCACCACCGTGGAGAGGAAGGGGGCGCAGAACAGGGAACGCCCCTGCTCCTCGAGGAGGACGAATAATTCCAGGAAGCTGAACCCGGCGCCGCCGTACCGTTCGGGAATCGCCATTCCCAACCATCCCATCTCGGCGATAGCCGCCCAGTGATCAGGTTCGTGCCCGCTGTCACGTTCCATGAGAAGGCGGACGGTCTCGAGGGAGCAGTTCTCATCCAGCCACTGGCGGGTGTAGCGGCGGAGTTCTTCCTGTTCTTCGGTGAAAGAGAAATTCATTGCGTCCCTATTATCCCTGATTCGCCGCTCCGAAGGTAACTCACGGCGTCGGAGATGGACTCCACCGCCACGATCTCCACATCAACGGGAGCGGTTGTGGCTTCATCGTAGTTGTCAACCGGCACCAGCACCACCTCGGCCCCCGCCGCCTCGGCGGCCACCAACTTCTGGCGCACACCCCCGATGGCCCCCACCGATCCGTCGGTGCTGATGGTCCCGGTGCCTGCCACCACCCGCCCGCCGGTGAGGTCGCCGTCCTCAAGAAGATCGATCACAGCCAGCGTGTAGATCATCCCTGCCGAGGGGCCGCCGTAATTTGCGGAATCGATGTCGATGGGATACGCGGTGGAGGCACTGATCCCCACCATGGCCCGCTCGGGCTGCTCGGGATTGGCGTGCAGGGCAAAACGGAGAGACACCTGCTCTGAATCCCGGAGAACCGTCGCTCCCACTTCGTCGCCGGGTCGGAGATCCTCCAGAATCCGGCGGATGTCGGCCACGGTCCGGATCTCCTGGGACTCCATTTCCACTACCAGATCGCCGTCCATCAGCACTTCGGATGCAGGAGCCTCCTGGAACACACCCACGACGCTCACTCCCTCGGCCAGCGTCTCCTCCAGCCCCAGTTCCGCCAGCGCCACCGCTATGGCAATGTCCTTCGACCTGTCCATGGAGCGGAGATTGCGTTGCCGGGCCTCCTCATCGGTCTCGCCCCGGGGGCGAATTACATCTCTGTCAATCAGATCGATCCTCCGATCGAAGAAGGCAATAGCCGCTTCGTAGAGGTTGACAGGTTGCAGGCTCACGGTCAGGAGCAATAACTCCCCATCCGGATGGAAGGTGGGGAAGCCCTCTTCCACCATCACCGCATCGACGGCGTCGCCGGTGGGTCCTGCCGAGGCAGAAAAATAGGGAAGATCGACCGTCCAGCCCAGCGGAGCGAGCAACACCAGCGCCACTGCCGTCCACAGGAAGGCAAGCCAGCGGGGTTTGCGGGAAGGGCGCGAGCCGGTGTTGGGCGGAGCAGACTCGATCATGGCTTATCCGGCCAAGCGTAGATCGCTCCGGAGAGCAAGAGGCCGGAGTAAGCCTCGGTAACCTGGTAATGGAACCACAGGTCAAAACACAACACCGACAAGAAGGAGAGATCATGGCTCTGTTCACTCCCCATCACGAAGTTCTGGCGGCGCGCACTCCCCTGAGGCCCAGGGCCTTGCCGACCGCCGCCGTCTGGGCAATGCAGGTGGTGGGATTCGCGCTGCTGACCGCCGTATTCGCCCAGATCACCATACCCCTTCCCGGAAACCCGGTCCCCATCACCGGCCAGACCTTCGCGGTGCTCCTCTCGGGCGCCGCCCTGGGAATGTGGGCCGGAGGCGCCAGCCTACTCCTGTACCTGCTGTTGGGAACCTTCCTGCCCTTCTATGCCGACGGCGCTTCGGGAACCGAGGTGCTCTTCGGCGGTACGGGAGGATATCTGTTCGGTTTCGTGGTGGCGGCTGCCCTGGTGGGCCGGCTGGCGGAGCGCCGTCATGACCGCCGGGTGCTCAGCGCGGTCACAGCCTTTCTGACAGGCAGCCTGGTTATCTACTTCTTCGGGGTGATCGGCCTCATGGCGGCCTACGACATGGACCTCGTCACCGCCCTGGAAGTGGGCGTCGTCCCCTTCATCGTCGGAGACGTGATCAAGGCCTACGCCGCCGGTCTGCTCCTGCCGGCCGCCTGGCGTCTCACCAAACGCAACAAATAGCCGGCCAGGGGAACACCGTCGACAAGGAGCCAAGACCGGCTTGGCCCTGGTCTGCCCGATCCCTTCACAAGTGAAGGGCTAACCCTTCGAGGTCCCCTGTGGCTCCCCGTGTCCCATCAGAGACGTGGTTCTGGCAGACCGGATCGAGTACCTGGACTTGAGGGCGGGAGGAGCCCGCTTCGAATGCCGGGCATCGCCGCAGGTCCTGGGCGAGACCCCGGGAGAGGTCAAGCCTCTCGGGTAGGGTCCCCTGGCAATAATGCCGGGGAACCCGGGCCATCACGTTCCCCTGCGACTTCCGATCAGCGCGATCAACTGTTCGGGGTCGGTACCGCAGTCATCCAGTTCACCGGAGTCCACAAGCAGCCGCCAGGACCCCTCCTTGCCTGCGATGATGGCAGGCAGGGTGGCTGCCGCCTCCAGTTGGGCCGGATCCGCCCTGTCTCGATGGATCAGGAGAAGCTCAAAGGGGGCCGTTGCACAGGCTTTCTTCCACGCGGGGCGACCCAGGGGATACCAACCGTGGGTGATGTCACACAGAGAACAATGCTCGCCCCCGGCGATGACCCCGAGCACGTAACGCAACTCTCCCCGCCAACCGCCGTCGGCGGCGTATATCCCGACGATCTGTTCATCGCTCATGACATCCCTCCGGTTGGAGAGCCTCTCTCAGGGAGTCTGCTCCTTGACCTGACCGAGGTAGGCGCTGATCACCTCGGGATTGTCCTGTATCTCGTCGGGGTCCCCCTCGGCGATCTTCCTGCCGAAGTCGAGAACCATCACCCGGTCGGCGATGTCCATCACCAGACCCATGGTCTCCTCCAGGTTCATGCCCGCCACCGGTTCGTCCAGCAACAAGAGTTCGGGGTCCATTGCCAGCGCCCGTCCCAGTTCCACCCGCTTCTGGACGCCGTACGGCAGGAGTCCCACCGGGTACTTTCGCCAGCGCTCTATCTCGAGGAAGTCGATTATGTCCTCCACCTTGAAGCGGTTCTCGATCTCCTCCCGCTTGGCTCTTCCCCACCAGAGGGCTCCTGCAAACCATCCGTGTCTCATCCGGATGTGACGCCCGGAGAGGATGTTCTCCATCACGGTCATGTGGGCGAACAACTCGATGTTCTGGAAGGTCCGGGCAATGCCCCGCTCGGCTGTCTGGTTGGGTTTGAGGCCCATCAGGGACTCGCCCTTCCAGACGATGGAACCCTGCTGGGGTTTGTACACCTGGTTGATGCAGTTGAAGATGGAAGTCTTGCCGGCCCCGTT
>CAYWGY010000218.1:4052-4366 GCA_964458055.1 uncultured Acidimicrobiaceae bacterium
AAGGACACCTCATCGAGGGCCACCAGTCCTTAGAAGGACAGGCTGACATCCCTTACCTCCAGTATGGCCTTCGTCCCGTTCCGTTCGCTCATGAGAGCCACCGCTTGCGCCGCTTGTAGTGTTTTACGTCCCGGAACGACTTGCGTTCGCCACTGTGCAGGCCGAGGTAGAACTCCTGGATGTCCTCGTCTGCCTGCAGCTTTTGCGACGGACCGTCCATCACCATCTTGCCGTTCTCCATGACGTATCCGTGGCTGGCCACCGAAAGCGCCATGTGGGCGTTCTGCTCGATCAACAGCACCGCTGTGCCCTGG
>CAYWGY010000219.1:0-4356 GCA_964458055.1 uncultured Acidimicrobiaceae bacterium
GCAGTAACTTCCCGGAATCTGTGTTGACAATGAACACCTCGTCGTCCCGTCCGTCTAAGGTAGGAAGGGCGAGGGCTAAATGGGTACCGTTGGGCGACCAGATCGGGGAGTAGCGACGAATATAGTCATGACTGAGTCTGGCGTCCACCACGGGGACTCGGGTCCATTCGGTGCTGTCGAGTTCCACGACATGCAGGTCAACGCCCTGGCCATTCTGTGTTGTACGGTTGCCGGAGAGAAACGCCAACCGGGAGCCGTCCGGTGACCACCTTGGGTGGCCATTGCGGTCGCTATCTGGCGTCAGCAGTGACATCTTCCCGGTTTCTGCGTCTACAAGATACACCCTCCCTGCGTCGGACTGGGCTAATTGCCGACCATCCGGGGACCATGCCCAACCCTCGGGTGTCCCAAGGGAGAGCAGGTCTTGACCCTCTGCATCCACGAGGAAAACCTCTCGATCGGGAGCCCGGCCGCCATAACGGGTGAATGCAATGCGGCCCTGCCCGCTCTCGAGAGGCCGGTCGATGGGCTTAGCCATCTGGTCAGGGTGGCAGCTTCCGGGCACAGTGTCGTCGGTGGCGCCATTTACTGCTCCCTCCTCCACCTCGCCTTTGGGGAGGGTGCTTGCAGTACCGTCATCCTGTGTCGCCGTTCTTCCGGGTTGGGATCCCCCGGTGGCCGTAGAGGTATCAGACGTGTCGGCTGTCGGTGTGCAAGCTCCCAGAACCACCAGTAAAGAAGTGAAGAGGACCCACATACACCTGGGGGTAGACCCTCGATTTCCACTGGACTTCTCGAACTGCAGCCTGTTGTGATGACACATGCTGGTTACTGGTAAATACCAGTGACCTTACCACCGGCCCGGCAGATGGGTTGTGGAGAGCTATCTAACTTTCAGCCTTATCGGGGCTGTTGAACCGACTCTGGACCTGCCTCATTGTCTATTCCGATGCAAGGTCTCGGGCTATAGATCGGGGATTCTGGCCTCCCACGTGGTCGCCGAGGGTGAGGGCGCTGTGGGCGTGGGCTACCTGATGGAGGCCGAATGCGGTTGACATGCCGTCGCGGAGACCCATGCGGTCCTCTACGGCGTTGAGGGCGCGTTTGGCGAGGGCCATCCCGAACCGGGGACGGGCGGCGCAGCGTTCGGCCAGCCGAGCCGTTGTCTCGCGCAACCGGTCGCGGGGGACCACCCGGTTGACCATCCCCACCTCGTAGGCCCGGGAAGCCGGCATCCGCTCGCCGACCAGGAGGAACTCCCGGGCTATCCGGGTGGACATCACGTACTGGTGAGCGAAGTACTCGATGCCCGGGATGCCCATCCTCACCACGGGATCGGCGAAGTAGGCGTCCTCGGAGGCAATGATCAGGTCGGCGGGCCAGATCAGTGACAGTCCTCCCGCCACGCAGGCGCCGTGCACCATGGCGATCAACGGTTTGGGAAGCTCCCTCCAACGCAGCGGGATGGAGAGATAGGCCTCGTCCTCTCGCACCAGGATGGCCTCGGCGCCTTCCTTGTCGGAGTGGTCGTACCAGGTGGTGGCCACCCTCCCGAAGGGCTTCTCCAGGTCCCGGCCCGGGCTTCCCAGGTCGTGTCCGGAGCAGAAGTGGGGGCCGGCGCCGCCTATCACCACCGCTCCGATGCGGTCGTCGGAGGCGGCTGCGGCCAGGGCCTCGTCCAGGGCCGTGATGAGAGCCATGTTGATGGCGTTGCGGTAACGAGGCCGGTTGAGGGTGAGCCACAGCACCCCTCCCTTCCGCTCGGAGAGGAGGACCCGGTCAGCCATCGGATGCCAGTCGGATCAGCCGCCGCCCGCGGTTCTCTCCCCGGAAGAGCCCGATGAACGCCGCCGGGGCGTTCTCGAACCCGTCGATGATCTCTTCCCGGAACACCAGTTGGCCGTCGACGATCCAACCTCTCATTTCGGCCATGGCCTCCCGGAACCGGGGGAGGAAGTCCCACACCACGAAGCCGGTCATGGTGATCCGCCGGTTTATGAACTCGCCCACCTCCCTGATGCCCCGGGGTTCGGTGCGAGAGTACTCGCTGACCTGTCCCGAGACCGCCACCCTTCCCCCCTGGCTCATGTTCACCAACGCCGCGTCCAGGGTCTTTCCGCCGACATTGTCGAAGAACACGTCGACGCCGCCGGGACAGGCCCTCGAGATGGCTGCAGCCAGGTCGGGCTCCTCCCGGTAGTTGATGCAGGCCTCCGCACCCAGTTCCTCGACCACCAGGCGGGCCTTGTTGTCCGAACCGGCGATGCCCACCACCCGGCATCCCAGGTTGCGGGCCACCTGGACGGCGGTGCTGCCCACCGCACCGGCTGCCGAGGAGACCAGCACCGTCTCTCCGGACTCGGCATCGGCCACGCCCCGCAATCCGAAGTAGCCGGTCAGCCCCGACACTCCCAGGGCGCCGATGGCCGCTCGTTCCGAGAGCGGGGGGCCGAAGACCTTGGGGTGGAGTTTCATCACTCCCCGTCCCGAGGAGACATAGCCCTCCCGCCAGCCGTTGCCGCAGGTGACCCGGTCTCCCACCTCGAAGCGGGGGTTCTGTGAGGCGGTCACCACTCCCACCGCGAACCCGTCAACCACTTCCCCGGGACGCAACTGGGGTGCGTAGCTGTCCCGGGTCAGCCGGTCCATGACTCCCGGATCCACCGAGATATATGTGTTGGCCACCTCGATCCCGCCTTCTCGCAGTGGCGGCAGCTCGACCGAGACCATGTCGAAGTCCGAGAGCCGGGGTTCCCCGTCAGGTGTGGATGCCAGCACCCAGCGTCGAGAAGTTGATGTCATTGCCGGCTCACTCCCCGCCGTGGGGGACGATCACAGCCCGGCCGTTCAAGGTCCCGTCGCGGAGTCTGCCATAGGCGAGGGGGGCTTGTTGCATGGTGAACCTCTCTGTGTCGCTTCGGATTGCGCCGGCGCCGGCCAGGGCCACCACCTCGGCCAGATCGGGTATGGTCCCCCAGAACACCGTGGACGCCGACACGCCCCGGGGAACGTGAACATAGCCCATGGGGAACGACCCCGGCCCTATTCCCACCACCGTGATGTGGCCCCGGATGGCCACTGCGGAGGCTGCCAGCGACAGCGTGTCGTCGGTGCCCACGATGTCGAGGACCAGGTCGGCACCCCGGCCGTGGGTAATCTCCGAGATGGCTGCCGAGGGGTTCTCGGTGGCCGCCAGGGCGTGGTGGGCGCCCAGGCGGAGGGCCGCCGGCAGACGGTCGGGAGCGATGTCGACCGCGATCACCCGGGCTGCCGACAGCGCCCGCAGGATCTGCACGGCGAAGGACCCGAGTCCCCCGATCCCGATCACCACCGCCGTGGCGCCGGGAGGGAGTCGGTGGAGTTGTTGTTTGATGGCGTGATAGGTGGTCAAACCGGCATCCGTTAGGGGAGCGGCGTCAACCGGGTCGAGCCCGTCGGGAAGAGGGACCAGGTGTCGGGGTTGGGGCGCCAGAAAGAACTCGGCCATCCCCCCGTCCCGGCCCAGGCCCGGCCTCCCCGGGCCGGAGGACACCACCGCCGCGGCATTCTCGCAGTAATTCTCGCTTTGAGCCGAACACTGCCGGCACGCATTGCATCCCCACGCTCCGTAGACCGCAACCGGGGTCCCCGCTTCAAGGCGGGCGTTCCCCGGTCCCGACTTTTCCACCCATCCGGTGATTTCATGGCCCACCGTGAAGGGGAGGTCATAGGAGGGAAGGCTTGAACGGGGCCAGTCGCAGAAGTAGAGATCGGAGTGGCACACGCCCGCTCCTGCGACCCTGATGAGGGTCTCTCCCGGTCCGGGTTCGGGAACGGGCACCTCGCAGAGTTCGAAGTCCTGTTCCCAGGTTGTGAACTGGTAAGCCAACATGTCGATGCCTTTTTCAGGGTAACCGGGCCCGATGCCGCTATTTTGGAATGCTATCGCCTGCCAGACAGGCCCGTCAGCTCGAAGGAAGGAACAATCATGCCGTCAGGCTTCCCCGATTGGACGCCCGAAGGAGACACCGAAGAGACCCGGAGGCTCTTCATGCGATGGCTCGAGGGCCAGGAAGCGGACTTTCCCAACCCGCCGGACGACTCCTGGAAGCAGAGGCTGCTGGACCTGGTGGAGGAGTTCGTCCATCCCGACGTGGTCCTCCACAATGTGCCGGTGCGCCGCCCGGGAAGGGACGGCTGGGTGGAGTTCCTGATGGGGCTGGGTGAGGCCTATCCGGACTCCAACACCAACTACGACATCATCATGGTGGACGGCAACATGGCGGCCGCCCGCTGGCACTACACGGCCACGCAGATGTCCTCCCACTTCGAGCACGGCGCCGCCGGTCAGAAGATCCACGTCGACGGCATGTCGTT
>CAYWGY010000220.1:0-1657 GCA_964458055.1 uncultured Acidimicrobiaceae bacterium
CATGTTCCTTCGGTGATCCGCCGGCAAGTTCTGGAGAACCCGGCCTGGTACACCGCCTACACACCCTATCAACCGGAGATTTCCCAGGGGCGCCTGGAGGCGCTGCTCAACTTCCAGACGATGGTGTCCGATCTGACGGGTATGGAAGTCGCCAACGCCTCCCTGCTCGACGAGGGGACCGCAGCCGCGGAGGCCATGACCATGGCCCGCCGCCTCTCCCGCCGACGCCGGGCCACCCGCTTCTGGGTCGATAGCGACGCCTTCCCCCAGACCATCGAAGTGATCCGGGCCCGGGCCCGCTGGATGGACATAGATATCGCCCTGGACCATCCCGATGACATGGACTTTCTCGACGGCGAGTCCTTCGGGGTGCTCTTCCAGTATCCGGGGGCCGGCGGCGAGATACGGGACCTCATCTCAGCAGCGGAGGAAGCCCGTCACGCCGGCATGGTGGTAGTGGTGGCAACCGACCTCCTGGCACTCACTCTCCTTTCCCCGCCGGGGGAGTGGGGGGCGGACATCGCCATCGGTTCCTCCCAGCGGTTCGGGGTTCCCATGATGTTCGGCGGTCCCCACGCGGGTTTCATCGCCACGAAAGAGAGGCACGTGAGAAGTCTCCCGGGAAGGCTGGCCGGTCTCTCCATCGACTCCAACGGAGATCCCGCTCTCCGTTTGGCGCTCCAGACCCGGGAGCAACACATCCGCCGACAGCGGGCCACCTCGAACATCTGCACCGCCCAGGTGCTCTTGGCGGTGATGGCGTCTTTCTATGCCTGCTGGCACGGCCCAGAAGGGTTGAAGGCCATCGCCCGCCGGATCAGCGATCTCACCTCTCGGGTAGCGGGAGGGCTCCGCGCGGCCGGTTGGGGACTGGAGAATGCCGGTTGGTTCGACACCCTGTCGGTGCGAACGGGGGAGTCCACCGACCTGGTCATGGAGAATGCCCTGGCAACCGGAATCAATCTCCGTCGCATCGACAGTCACACGGTGGGGATCTCCCTTGACGAGACAACCAACTCCGACATCGCGTCGCGGGCGCTCTCCGCTTTCGGGGCCGAGTTGCCGGAGACCGGCATTACCCCGGCCTTTCCCGAACAACTCGTCCGTGAGGGCGACTTTCTCACCCACCCGGTGTTCCACAGCTACCACTCCGAGCACGAGATGCTCCGCTACATCAGGAGGCTCTCCGACCGGGACCTTGCTCTCGACCGGACCATGATCCCACTTGGGTCTTGCACCATGAAGCTGAATCCGGCATCGGCAATGATTCCGATCACATGGCCGGAGTTCTCCGACATCCACCCCTTCGTCCCCCTTGATCAGGCACAGGGATACGTCGAACTCTTCCGGGACCTGGAGGACTGGCTGGTAGAGGTCACCGGCTACGACGCCGTGTCACTCCAGCCCAATGCCGGCTCCCAGGGGGAGTTGGCCGGATTGGCGGCGATCCGCGCTTATCACCAGGCCCGCGACGAGGACCATCGGCGGGTGTGTCTCATCCCCTCGTCGGCGCACGGGACCAACGCCGCCTCAGCGGTTATGGCGGGGATGAGGATCGCAGTGGTGGACTGCGACGACCAGGGCAACGTCGATTTGGTGGACCTCAAGAAGAAGCTGGTTCACCACGGGAACACCGTGGCCGCCATCATGATCACCT
>CAYWGY010000220.1:1667-4320 GCA_964458055.1 uncultured Acidimicrobiaceae bacterium
AGGTGTGCGAGATGGTCCACTCCAACGGAGGGGAGGTCTACGTGGACGGGGCCAACCTGAACGCTCTCGTCGGCCTGGCCCAACCGGGAACCTTCGGCGCCGACGTCTCCCACCTCAATCTCCACAAGACGTTCACCATCCCTCACGGGGGTGGCGGACCGGGCGTGGGACCGGTGGCGGTCAGATCCCACCTGGCGCCGTACCTGCCCAACCACCCTCTCCAGCACGCGGCCGGACCACCCACCGGAATCGGGCCCATCTCGGCAGCGCCATGGGGGTCCGCGGGCATTCTGCCCATTCCCTGGATGTACATGCGGATGATGGGGTCGACAGGCTTGAAGAGGGCCACCGAGGTGGCCATCCTGGCCGCCAATTACGTGACCTCCCGGCTCTCCACGGAATTCCGCATCCTTTATCGGGGAGCACAGGGCAGGGTGGCTCATGAAGTGATAGTCGACCTCCGGGAGTTCCAGGCATCCGCCGGAGTAAGCGCCGAGGATGTCGCCAAGCGACTCACCGACTACGGTTTCCACGCTCCCACGCTGAGCTTCCCTGTTGCCGGCACCCTCATGATCGAACCCACCGAGTCCGAACCCCTCGCCGAACTGGACCGCTTCTGTGATGCGATGTTTGCGATCCGGGAAGAGATCAGGCGCGTGGAGAGAGGGGAGTGGCCCCGTGACAACAACCCCCTCCACCATGCTCCCCACACGGCTCGGGTGGTAACCGACGACAACTGGGACCGACCCTATTCCAGGCTTACCGCAGCCTATCCGGCGCCCGGTATGGCTCCGGACAAATACTGGTCTCCGGTGGGCAGGGTCGACTCGGTCACGGGTGATCGCAACCTACAGTGCTCCTGCCCATCCATCGACTCTTACCGCGAGGACTGAGCCGGCAACAAAGCGCCGACGACTGAACTTCGCAGGTCGTGGTTGGCATGTTTTATCTGCCGGTAGTCTTGACTTCACCACCTAGGAGAGACAGCAGAAATGGATCGTGTCCCCCGTCGACTTGCCGCTCCAGCCGTCCATCCGACGGCCTATGTGGCCTCCACCGCCAGGATCTTCGGGGATGTGGTGGTGGAAGCCAGCGCCGTGGTGATGTTCGGAGTGGTGATCCGGGCTGAGACTGACCGGATCGTGGTGGGAGAGGAGACCAACCTCCAGGACAATGTCGTGCTACACACCGACTACGGGCACCCGGCTTTGATCGGCAGGCGGGTCACCGTGGGCCACCTGGCACTGGTGCACGGAGCCGTGATCGGAGACCATTGCCTGATCGGGATGGGTGCCATTGCTCTCAACGGGTCGGTCATGGGCGAGGGATCGTGGTTGGCTGCCGGTTCGGTGCTGGGAGAGGGAAAGGAGATACCGCCCTGGACGATCGGGGTGGGAACACCCGCCCGTCCCCTGCGGGAACTCCGCCCAAATGAGATCGAACGCGCCCAGATGGGTATCGAGGAGTACCTCACCCTGGGAGCGACCTACCGGCGGATAGAGGGCTGAAGGGCATAGAAATCCGGAGCAGTTCCCCGATCTAAGAAGCGGGGTGTCCTACCGCAAGTTCCCTCACCTCGAAGTCGCCCTTGCTGTGTTCCCGCAACGCATCGGGGCGGCCCGCCAGGACCGGAAAGGTCCCGAAATGCATGGGAATCACCGTCTCCACCCCCAGAAGGCGCGCCGCCTTGGCTGCCAGACGCGGGTCCATGGTGAAATGCCCGCCGATGGGAAGACAGGCGACATCAGGTTCCCACAACTCCCCGATCAGACTCATGTCTCCGAAGACATCCGTGTCACCGGCGTGATAGACGGTAGGCCCGCCCGGGAAGTCCAGGATCCAACCGCCCGGGGCTCCGCCGTAGATCGTTTCCTCCTCCCCGTAAATCCCCGAGGAGTGAACGGCATGGACGAAGGTGGCGCGCACCCCACCCGGAGCCGACACCGTCCCGCCCTTGTTGAGACCGACAGCCTGGGCGTCGGATAGGCCCTGTTGCATCAACCACCGCTTGATCTCGAATATCGTGAAAGTGGTTGCCCCGGTCGCAAGGGCAACTCGGGCGGTATCGCCGAGGTGATCCCGGTGTCCATGGGTGACGAACACGGCGTCCACTCTCTCGGGATGGCGCGCCGGCGCGGGACATAGGGGATTGTCCGTGAGGAAGGGATCGATCAGGAGGATGGTTCCATCATCCAACCGGAACCGGAAGGCGGCGTGTCCCAACCAGGTGATCTCCACACCATCGAGTCTCATCTGTTCTCCTATGCTCGTCAACTGCTTCATAGATTAGCCCTTGACTAACGAACGATCGTTCGTTAGTATGGACCGGAATGAAAGACCAGCACCACGAGAAGGCCCACTTCGAAGCCATCCTGGCCGCCGAGGACAAGGTGGAACCCACCGACTGGATGCCCGACGGCTATCGCAAGACGCTGATCCGCCAGATCGCCCAACATGCCCACTCCGAGGTGATCGGCATGCAGCCGGAAGGCAACTGGATAACCCGCGCTCCCACCCTAAAGCGCAAGGCGATCCTGATGGCCAAGGTCCAGGACGAGGCCGGCCACGGCCTCTATCTCTATTCTGCAGCCGAGACCCTGGGCATCACCCGCGACGAGATGATGCGACTCCTGCATGAGGGCAAGCACAAGTA
>CAYWGY010000221.1:0-1971 GCA_964458055.1 uncultured Acidimicrobiaceae bacterium
GATACCCCATATATATCCGATGAAGAGGGTCAAGCGGATAACGGCTTCCAGGAACCCGAAGAGCAGGCCGGATTCTCCGGCGGTCAACCGGGCGATGGTGGCGGGCACAACCATGAAGAAGGCAACGAAGAAGCTCAAGGCCACCGCCATCCACAGCCAAAGGGTCCACCCCAGAGACTCCTGGGGACCCCCGGGCTCATCAGGTTCTTCTCCCGGTTCCCACGTGGCAACCTCGGCCGACCATGCCAGGGCGCGGAAACCGAGACTCAGTGATTCCACCAGCACCATGATCCCGCGCAGGAAAGGAACCCTGGCGACCCAGGTACGGCTGGAAAGACGAGGAAGAGGGCGCCTCTCGGCCACGATGCGGCCGTCCATGCGACGGGCAGCCACAGCCCATGCTTCGGGCGCCCGCATCATCACTCCTTCTATGAGGGCCTGGCCGCCGACCGACAGGGGCTCGGGGTCCGCCTCCCCCCGGGATCTGCTGCCGGCTCTCATGACAGGAGGAAGTGGACGGGCGACCGCGGGCGCACAGGCATCACGGCCTGATGGGCGACGGGCTCCGGCGGGCGGCCTCTAGGACTTGCCAGCGCCTGGCTTTCCTGCGACAGCAGACTCCGAGGTAGGCGGCGCGTTTCTCTTATGAAACCGCTTCGAGCGAATGTCGGCGGCCTGACCGTAGCGCCTTTGGAAGTGCTCCACCCTACCGCCGCTGTCCACGAGCCTTTGTTCTCCTGTGTAGAAGGGGTGGCATTCGTTGCAGAGTTCCACCGTCATGGCCGGGGGGCGGGTGGTTCTGGTCACGAATTGCGACCCGCAGGAGCAGGTGACCGTGGTGATGTCGTATGTGGGGTGTATCTCTGTTCTCATATCGATCTGACTCGATCTCCTGTGTTCCTTGCGACCTCGGCCAGGAACACCTTGTTCGATGGGGAACTCTGAAGTTTATCAATGAGCAACTCGATGGCGGCACTCGGATCGAGTGACAGCAGGACCCGCCGCAGCTTCCACACCTGGGGCAGTTCATCGACGGTGAATAGCAACTCTTCGCGGCGGGTACCGGACAACTCGATGTCCACTGCCGGGTAGATTCGCTTGTCGGCAAGTTTGCGATCAAGTCGCAGTTCCATGTTGCCGGTGCCCTTGAACTCTTCGAAGATCACCTCGTCCATCTTTGACCGGGTCTCCACCAGGGCGGTGCCCAGAATGGTCAGGCTGCCACCTTCCTCTATGTTGCGGGCCGCTCCGAAGAACCGCTTGGGAGGGTACAGGGCGGTGGCATCGATTCCTCCCGACAGCATTCGTCCCGAAGCGGGCGCCGCCAGGTTGTGCGCCCTTGCCAGCCGGGTGATGGAATCCAACAGGATGACCACGTCCATACCTGTCTCCACCATGCGCTTGGCTCTCTCCAGGGCCAGGTCGGCGATCTGGGTGTGCTGTTCGGCGGGACGGTCGAATGTCGAGTAGATGACATCTCCCCTGACGGACCTCTGCATGTCGGTCACCTCTTCGGGGCGCTCGTCCACCAGCACCACCATCAGGTGGCACTCCGGATCGTTCACGCTGATGGATTGGGCGATCTCCTTCAGCACCGTCGTCTTACCGGCTTTGGGAGGCGAGACGATCAGGCCTCTCTGTCCCTTGCCGATGGGAGCGATGAGATCGATGAGTCGCGCCAGCGTCCGTTGCGGCATCCCCTCCAACTCCAGCCGAAGTCGCTCGTCCGGAAACAGCGGCGTCAGCCTCTCGAACTTCGGCCTGCGCATGGCCTCACCGGGGTCCATCCTGTTGACATGGCTCACCCTCACCATCCCCGGGTACTTCTCCTTGGAACGGGGGGGCCGTATCGGTCCGCCCACCAGGTCACCCTTCCGCAGTTGCAAGCGGCGAATGAGACCTGCGGAGACGTAGACGTCTTTCTCGCCCGGCCCGTAGCCGGACACCCGGAGAAAGCCGTAGCCTTCCGGG
>CAYWGY010000221.1:1981-4265 GCA_964458055.1 uncultured Acidimicrobiaceae bacterium
CCTCTCTCACCTCGAGTTCACTCTCGGGGACCTTGGTGTTGGGACCGGACTTCCTGCTGCGCCCACGTCTTCTGCGGTTGTTCGTCACCGGGTTGCCGGGCGGTTCGGTTATCTGGAAATCGAAATCCGGCGTGTCCTTGGTGGCGCCGTTGTCGGAGTTGTCTCCGGCCCCTGGGCGCCCGGGGTTTCTGGGAGCGGGTGAGAGTGGCACGGGCGCCGGGGGCGCCTGCTGCCGCGTGGGTGTACGGGACGCCTTGGAAGGCCTCCCCTGAGCTTCCTGGGCATGGCTGCCACGGATGGCTTTGATCAACTGATCTTTACCCATGCCGCCGGCGTCGATACCGATGGCCTTGGCGATCTGGCGAAGGTCATCGACCGATTTCGTACGAAGATGGCCGTTCTCGGATTGACTAGTCATAGAAGATTCCTCATGTTCTCGGATGTTTCCGAAATTGCCCCCACCTTCCTTGAAGAATGTGGAGGCTCTAACGCCCTGTTGAGACCGCCTTGAAGAGTTTGCTAGGGTATTCGCCGCCGGGATAAAGAGAGCGGTGAACCAGACGAGTGAAACTATAGCACGGTGAATGCAACAATGTCAAAACGTTGCCGGTGCAGGGTTCTCGGGCTGGTTATTCACGATCTCTGGCGGCGGGTTTGCTCCAGGAGTGATACCAACCGGTCGAGTCGGGCGGGGATCACGGTGGTACGTTCGGGCCGCGTGGCGAGGTCGGCCAACCGGGTGGGGAGAGCGGGGGAGAATCCCAGGGCTTCGACAACGGCTTCCGGGAATTTGGCGGGATGCGCCGTGGCGATACTCACCACCTCCTCGCCGGTCTCGCTCATGCGTGCCGCCATCATCCATCCCAGCGCGCTGTGGGGATCGAGTATCAGGCCGTGCCGACGATGGGCAGATGCTATCACCCCGATAATGCCTTCATCGGCCAGCCATCCGGCGCCGAAGTCTCCCCGCACCCGGGCATGAAGGGCTTCGGAGAGCCGCAATTCCCCCCGACGCCGGTAACGTTCCATCGTCTCCGACATCCACGCGCCCCGCCTAGAACCCAGTTCGAATAGGTATCGTTCCAGGTTGGAGGGAATCTGGATGTCCATGGCGGGAGCCAGGGTGGGACGGACATCGCCGATCGGGAGGACGCCCTCGGAGATGAGAAGGGTCAATCCGCGGTTGTGGTTGTTGGCCACCATCAGCCTATTCACCGGGCCGCCCATTCGCCGGGCCGCCCATCCTGCCAGGACGTTTCCGAAATTGCCGGTTGGGACCGCGAAGCTCACTGCCCTGCCCAGGCGCTGACCCACCCACAGGTAATAGGCGATCTGGGCCACGATCCGCGCCCAGTTAATGGAGTTGACTGCCGCCAGAGCCAAACGGCGGCGTACCTTGGAATCTGCGAAGGCCGCCTTTACCAGGTCCTGGCAATCGTCGAAGGTCCCTTCCACCGCCACGGCGTGAACGTTGGGGGAGTCAACCGTGGTCATCTGGCGGCGCTGGATGTCGGAGACCCGACCCTGGGGGAAGAGGATCACGATGTCGATGCCGGGCCGGCCTCGACACGCCTCGATGGCAGCTGAGCCGGTGTCCCCGGAGGTCGCCCCCAGCACCAGAATCCGTCGGCCCTGCATCTCCAGAAGCCGGCTGAACAGCCTTCCCAGGAGTTGCAAAGCGTAGTCCTTGAAGGAGAGGGTGGGCCCGAGGGTGAGATCCAGGAGCCATTGGCGGTCGGTGACCTGCCGGAGCGGCGCCGGTCCCTCGGGACCGAAGTCCTCATAGGCTTCGGCGGTCAGCCTTGGTAGATCGTCGAGGAGCAGGCTCTGTTCCATGAACGGTGCGGCCACCGCGGCAACCAGTTCGTGGTAGGGGGTCTCCTCCGCCAGGTCCGGCGCCTCGGGCCATCGGGCGGGAACGTAAAGGCCGCCATCCGGTGCAGGTCCCTGCAGGAGTATCTCGTCGAAGGAGGCGGGGGCCGTCCCTCCCCGGGTCGAGATGTATTTCACCCTGGGCTACCGAAGCCTCGTAGAGGGTGCAGGCATCACGGCCCCGAGTCCACGACGCGGATGGTGGCGGCCACCTGCCTCAGAACATCCAGCTTGTTCAACTCGTTGGCTGCTTCTCGATGATCCGTCTCCCTGGCATTGTGGGTGATGAGCAACAGGGTGGCGTGGTCGCCCCTACCTTCCTGCCACACGGACTTGATCGATACCTGGTGGCGTCCGAAGACTGCCGCGATCTGGGCGAGGACACCGGGAGCGTCCTTTACCTCCAGTCTCA
>CAYWGY010000222.1:0-1872 GCA_964458055.1 uncultured Acidimicrobiaceae bacterium
CACGGGATCACCGTCAACGCCATCTGCCCCAACCACGTCACCACCGGTCTGGGCGCCTGGCAGAACGCTCACTTCTCCCGCATTCTGGGAATGTCGATCGAGGAGTATCTGGCTTCGATGCGGTCCCGCATCCCCCTGGGCCGGGTGGGGACTCCCCAGGACATAGCTTCTGCTTGCGCTTGGCTGGCCTCCGAACAGGCCGCCTACGTCACCGGAGAGGCCTTGAACGTCTCAGGCGGAGAGGAGTATCACTAACCGGACTACCCGGTTGGCGGTGAGACCCTGGCTGCGAAGTGTTCGGCGATCTGGCGCCGGGTGGCTATCCAGACCCCGGGATGGGACTGGACGTGATCGAAGAACCTCCGTAGCGCGCCGATCCTCCCCGGGCGCCCGATCACCCGCAGGTGGAGTCCCAGCGACATCATGCGGGGCCGGTGAGCGCCTTCAACGTACAGCCAATCGAAGGTGTCGATGGCATACTGCAGCCACTGGGCGGGCGTATAGGAAGGCTCGGCCCACATCTTCATGTCGTTGGTGTCGACGGCATACGGCATGATCACCAGGGGACGTCCGTCAACCAGCTCCCAGAAGGGCTCGTCACCCGAATAGTCGTCCATGTGGTAGAGGAATCCCTCCTCGGCGAGAAGGCGCCGGGTGTTGTCGCTGACCAGATACCGGGAGAGGTGACCCACCGGCCGGATGCCGGTGGTCCTGGCAATGGACCGCACGGCCTTGAGTATGAATTCGCGCTCCTCTTCCTCTTCCATGCGAAACTGATGAGCCCAGCGATAGCCGTGACTGGCTGCCTCGTCGCCGCGATCCGACAGGTACCGGGCGACCTCCGGCGCCCGTTCGAGGGCCACCGCGGCGGCGGTCCATGTGGCGGGAATCGCGAATTCGTCGAGCAGGCCTGCCACTCGACGGAATCCCTCCTTCAGGCCGTAGCGGTAGTTCGACTCGTTGGCCCGGTTGCGGACGGGCCGCTTGAGCACTATCCCCATCTCATCCACCGGTTCGGGTCCGCGATCACCGTCCCGGACTGACATCTCCGCTCCTTCTTCCACGTTGATCACCACCGAGAGGGCCAGTCTCGCGTCGTGCGGCCAGGTGTAAGAAGGCGTGGGACTCATCGAGTTTGGAGGTTATATAGCCTGGGGGGTGTGAAAGAAACCTTGTACTTGGAGAAGGCCGATGGGGTGGCCACCCTGGTTATCAACCGGCCCCACAAGAAGAACTCGATCACCAATGCCATGTGGGAGCGCTTCCCGGAATTGCTGGCCGAGGCGGACACCGATCCGGAAGTCAAGATCCTGGTGATAAGAGGCTCAACGCCCGATGCCTTCTGTGCCGGGGCCGACATCGGTGAGTACCGGGCTCAGGTCGGCGACCCGGAGTGGAGCAGGATCAGTCGCCAACGGGTCGCCGATGCTCTCGTCGCCCTGCGAGAGATGGCCAAACCTTCGATTAGCGCCATCAGGGGCGCCTGTTTCGGGGGTGGAGTGGCGATCGCCCTGGGATCGGACTTTCGCATGGCGGACACCACCGCCTTCTTCTCGATCCCTCCGTCCCGGATGGGAATGGTGTACCTCTTTCCGGGCACCGTGGCCTTGGTGAGGATCGTGGGAGCAGTGGCCGCCAAGCGCCTTCTGTACACGGGCGAGGTGTTCGATGCCGCCGAGGCGGAGCGGATAGGCCTGATCGACTGTCTGGCACCGCCCGAGGATCTCGATGCCGAGATCGACGAACTGTGCGCGAAGATCGGGAGCAGGTCACAGTTCTCGGTGCGCGCCACCCGCCGCATCATTCACTGGATTGAGGATGGCCTGACCCATGAGAACGAGGAAGTCGCTCGATTGACGGAGGCGGCCCTGG
>CAYWGY010000222.1:1965-4227 GCA_964458055.1 uncultured Acidimicrobiaceae bacterium
AGACCACCTCGAGGGGGTGAATGCGTTTCTCGAACGTCGGCGTCCCCGGTTCACCTACCGCTGACTCAGGCCCCGCCCGTGGCGTCTCTCCGCTGTCTCTCCGGCGGCCAGAAGGAAGCGGTCGGCGCCGGACCGGCCCACCAACTGCAGCCCGACCGGACCGTCGGGGACCGACAGAACGGGCAAGGACACCGCACAGGCGCCGCCGGCATTGACGAAAGCCGTGAGGTCACCCAGATCGGGAGTTTCCGACTCTTGGATCGGAAGGGGAGGGCGGACGGTGGTGGGGAGAGCCAGCAGGTGGCGATCCGTGGTCAGGAGATCGGCGAGGCGGTCGGCAACCCGATCCAGGGTCTGGTGGGAGCGGGCCAGCTTCCAGGCCGGCGCCTGGTCGGCGTATTCCAGCATGGAGCGAAGCTGGGGGGAGAATCCCCCGGGATGGCTGGCAAGCGCTTCGCGGTAGAACAGAAACGCTTCGGCCTCCACCGCCAGCAACCCGGCGCGCCGGACTTCAGCGGGGTCGAGGCCCAGGCGGACACTCTGGTGACCCCACCCGATCCGGGCCAGGGTCTCCCAGAAGGCCTCCCGGATCTCGGGAGAGGTCCTGTCCACCAGGTCGACCGGGACTCGCAGGTATGGCGATCGGTCCGAGGCGGGCCCCGGCTCCAGGAATCCGGCCGCCCGCGCCACGGACAGCACCTCCGCAGTGGAACCGGCCAGGACCCCGACGGTATCCAGGCGCCGAGAGAGGGGAAGGAGCCCTTCGGTGGGCACCAGTCCGGGGGAGGGCTTCCATCCGGCTATCCCGCACCACCCTGCGGGGATCCGCACCGAGCCCATGGTGTCGGTACCGAGGGCCGTCCGGGCCATGCCGGCAGCCACGGCCGCTCCGGATCCTCCGCTGGACCCCCCGGCGTGACGGTCGGGGAGCCGGGGATTGCGGCACGCGCCGAACCAGGGGTTGGCGGTCACCGCTCCCATGGCCGCCTCGGGGAGGTTGGTGGTGCCCATAATGACAGCTCCGGCAGTCCGTAGGGCGGCGACCGCGGCAGCGTCCCGGTCGGCCCTCATCTCTGACCGGGCCGCTATCCCTCCCGACCAGACAAACCCCTGCACCGCCAGGTTGGCCTTCACGGCCACCGTTACCCCGTCCAGGGCTCCCAGCGGTCTTCCGGTTTCCCTCCTCAGGTCGGATGCTCGAGCCTGGTCGAGAGCAGAGGAGCCATCGACTTCCAGGAATGCCCTGATGTCGGGGTTGTGGGCTTCCACTTCCCGGAGGCAATGCTCCACCAATTCCACAGCCGTCGCTTTCCCTCCGGTGGTCGGTCTCGCTCTTGGGGTTGTCACTTTCGATCGTCGACGAGGCGAATGGGCTTCTGGCGTCGGTCGACTCCGGTCACCGCCGCTGTGGCGCCGGGAGGTTGGAGGTCCACGTTGACGGCGATCCCGAGAATTTGGCGTAACTGGCCTGAGAGGGAGGCCGGGTCGCCGCCGGTCGACTCCATCACCACGGTCAACTCCTCCCGCCCCGAGGATGTCCGGGTGGCCCGGCAGTAGTAGTCGCCCGTGTTTCCCGGTTGGGAGACTATCCAGCCTGCCAGGGACTCGGGGTAGACGTTGATGCCCCTGATCTTCACCATATTGTCCGACCGTCCCATGAAGCCCCGGATCCGGCGGAACGCCACTCCCGAGGCGCCCCGCCCCGGCAGCCACTCGGTGACGTCGTGGGTGTTGAACCTGATCACCGGCGCCAAGTCATCCTTGTACAGGCATGTGACCACCATGTCGCCCCGGGGAGCCTCCTCTCCGGTTTCTGAGTCCAGTACCTCCAGGTAGTGGGCGTCCTCCCAGACGTACATCCCATCCCGGTCGGGTCCTTCGCCCGCAACCGTACCGGTGTCGGCCACTCCGTACCAGTCATACGCGGGAATGTCCCCCCAGGCCCTCTCAACTTCCCGTCGACCCCCGGCTCCCATGTGGCCGACGATCATTCTCAAAGGGATATCCCTGCCCGGCTCCAAGCCTTCCCGGAAGGCCACCTCGGCGAGGCGGCGAAGATAGTCGACGAAGCCCACCAGTACCGTGGCGCCGAAGCGCTTCATGATGCCAACCTGGCGAGCGGAGGGAGTCTCGATGCCGGTGCCGGCGGACAGGAAGGTGGCGGCGGTGAAGCGGGTCACTGCTTCCCGGATGTAGTGGCCACCGTTCACCAGGCCGTGGCCGTAAACCGAGTGAACGACGTCATCGGGCCTGAGGCCCTGC
>CAYWGY010000223.1:0-4211 GCA_964458055.1 uncultured Acidimicrobiaceae bacterium
CTCGCTGCTCACCTCCGACCTCGATGCACACGCCAAAGCGGTGACCGCCGCCGGCTCCGTCTACGTGGGCCGGTGGTCGGCGGAGTCGGCCGGCGACTATGCCACCGGGCCGAACCATGTGCTTCCCACCGGTGGTCTGGCTGCCTGCTACGGACCCTTGTCGGTGGAGGACTTCGGGTCCTGGCGGCAGGAACAGCGACTTGACCGGGAAGGACTGGCCGCCATCCTTCCGATCATCACCTGCTTGGCCGATGTCGAAGGGTTCGACGCTCACCGACGGGCAGCCGAGCTACGTTTCAGTGTAAAAGGAGCATGATGACGGATATGTCACGAAGAACCGCACACGTTTCCAGGGAGACCAGGGAGACATCGGTGGAAGTCCGCCTGGATCTGGACGGCACGGGCATTGCTGAAGTATCCACCGGGGTGGGGTTTCTCGATCACCTGCTCACATCTCTCGCCCACCATGGCCTGTTCGATCTGAGGATCATCACCCGCGGCGACCTGGTGGTGGACGACCATCACACCGTGGAGGACACCGCCCTGGTTCTGGGTTCGGCCTTCGCCGAGGCCCTGGGTGACAGGACCGGGATCAACCGCTTCGGGGACGCTGCGGTTCCCATGGACGAGGCCCTGGGATCGGCGGCGGTGGATGTGGGGGGCCGCCCGTATGCCGTGATCGATCTCCAGTTGCGCAACCCGACCATCGGAAACCTCACTACCCAGAACCTGCCGCACGCCCTGGAGGCGATGGCCCGCACCGCCGGATTCACCCTGCACCTCAAGTCCAGGGGCGTGAACGACCATCATCAGGCCGAAGCTGCCATCAAGGCACTGGCTCGGGCTCTCCGCCAGGCGGTGACCTCCGACTCCAGGCGCGTGGGAGTGCCGTCCACCAAGGGGACCAGTTGACCACCATCGCCGTGGTCGACCACGGCGCCGGCAATCTGGTCTCCATAACACAGGGTCTGGAGAGGGTGGGCGCCCGGACGGTCCTGGCCGCCCGCCCGGATCAGATGGACGGGACCGCCGGTGTGGTCCTTCCCGGCGTCGGAACCACCGGGGCTGCCATGGAGCGACTCGAGGAGGCGGAGTTCGTTCGCCCCCTGTTGGAGTGGAAGGGTCCGCTTTTCGGGATCTGCGTGGGGCTCCAGTTGTTCTTCGAGGGCAGCGCCGAGGACGACAGCACCGGTTTGGGCCTGATGGCCGGTAGGGTCGAGCGCCTGCGGTACACACCCAGGCTTCCTCACATAGGATGGAACGATCTGTTGATGACCGGCGAGGACCCCTTGTGGGCTGGTCTTCCTTCCGATCCTACCTTCTATTTCGTGCACTCCTATGCTCCCGCTCCCACCGAACGGCGATTGGTGGCGGCCGAGGCGGAGTACGGTCGCCGGTTCTGCGTGGCGGTCCGGGACGGCAACCGGGTCGGCGTACAATTCCATCCCGAGCGTTCCGGGGTCAACGGGCTCACGGTTCTCTCGAACTTTCTCTCAGAGTGCCGCAGGTGGGTATCCGGGCAGGGACGCGGTGCCGGCTGATGCTCAGAAAGAGGATCATTCCATGCTTGGATGTGGCTGCCGGACGGGTGGTGAAGGGGGTCAATTTCGTGAACCTCACCGACGAGGGAGATCCCACCGAGTTGGCGGCCCGATACGCCGAGGAAGGCGCCGACGAGATTTGTTTTCTCGACATCGCCGCCGCTCCGGAGAACCGCGACACCATGTGGGATGTGGTGAGGCACACCGCCTCTGAGGTATTCGTCCCGTTGACGGTTGGAGGAGGTATCCGGTCTCCATCCGACATGAGGTCGGCGCTTCGAGCCGGCGCCGACAAGGTGAGCATCAACACCGCGGCGGTACGCCGGCCCGAGCTACTGGCGGAATGCCGACGCCGGTTCGGTCGCCAGTGCGTGGTCCTGGCGATAGACGCCCGGAGACGGCCGGAGGGTGGTTTCGAGGTGGTCGTGGTGGGAGGTCGCCAGCCCGTGGGCTGGGATGCGATCGAGTGGGCCCGGAGGGGGGTCGAGTTGGGCGCCGGGGAGATCCTTCTGACCTCAATGGACCGTGATGGGACCAAGATCGGATACGACTTGGAGTTGACTGCAGCCGTTACCCGGGCGGTGCAAGTGCCCGTGATCGCCTCCGGCGGCGCAGGTACGGTGGAACACTGCGTCGAGGTGTGCCGGAAGGCGGGAGCCGAGGCAGTGCTGGCAGCATCCATTTTTCACCGCCGGGAGATCGAGATCTCCGAACTGAAGCAGGCCATGGCCCGTGCCGGTGTGCCGGTCCGATTGACATGAGCCGGATGGCGGCGCCCGCCCCTCCCCCGGCCGAGGAACTGTCCTGGGACTCTGATGGTCTGATCCCCGGGGTGGTGCAGGACGCCCGGACGGGGAGGGTGTTGATGGTGGCCTATCTGAATCGGGAGTCCTACCGGCTAACCATCGACACCGGCCAGGTCCACTTCTGGTCGAGGTCGAGGCGCGAGCTATGGTTGAAAGGGGCCACCAGTGGGTCGTTGCTGGAAGTGGAGGCGATCGCCTCTGACTGTGATGCCGACACCCTTTTGATAACGGTCCGTCCCTCCGGTCCCGCCTGCCATCGCCAGACCGTCACATGCTTCGACGAGCGCCCCGGCGATCAAGGTTTCCAGTGGTTGGAAGAGCTGTGGGAGGTCATTGCATCCCGCGCCTCGGAACGGCCCTCGGCGTCCTATACCACCAAACTGCTGGAGGGTGGGGTGGACACGATCGGGCGGAAGCTTGTGGAGGAAGCCACCGAGGTGCTCCTGGCCGCCAAGAACCATCAGATCAGCCGGGAGTCCGATCGGCGAGTTGCCGAGGAGATGGCCGATCTGGTTTATCACCTTCTGGTTCTGGCCGCCGAACGGGAACTGGGGCCATTTGAGATCATTTCAGTCCTCGAGGAACGGTTCAGTTCCTGAAGCGGGTCCGATCCGGCGGATCAGGCCGGCAGGGGGGATCATCTGAACAAATGGGTGGTGCATCAGTGATGGGTTTTGGGAACGGGGCCTGTTGGAGGTTCGGGATGTACAGTCCTCCAGTCGGACCGGTCTTGCCCCGCCATCTGCTGCTTCACCACCCGATGAAGCCATTGAGTGGTGGTCTATTGATGGTCGGTGTGGTCGTGGTCGCATCTTGGGAAGTAGACATCGGAGAACAGTTCGGTGTCGGGAAGCGGAGGCCACCAGTACCAAGTTGTGAAGACGCCGTTCGTGCCGTGGTTGAAGTGGCGGTGTCCCCAGAGTCCCCTGCTGACAACCCAGTCGCCTTCGGCGTTTTGAAAGGGTCCGTCCGCAATCATGTGGCCCATATTGAAGTAGTCGACCTGGTCGGTCACACCGTGTTCGTGGCTGTGCTCTGACATTATGCTGGCTTCCGTGCCCGGGTTGAGGGTTCCGTCGGGACGGAGGTATCCTTGCCGTTCCCAGTCGAGGCAGGAGATGCTCCCGGTGTAAGGCCTTGTCCAGAGACTCGGCCTCGTTGGAGGGAAGAAGCCGTCGTCGGGGTCGGGGTCAAAGGTGTCTCTTGGGTTCCCTCCTCCTCCGTTGCCTCCAACTCCTCCTCCGTTGCTTCCTCCTCCTACTCCTCCTCCTCCGTTGCTTCCTCCTCCTTCTCCGTTTACGACATCGTCGCCGGATGTCGGAACGGCGTCCGTGGCCGGATCGTCGCCGGAGGTCCCCACCCCGCCCAGAGCGGCGCCCAGCAGCCTGTACAGGAGGACGGCGCCCTCCTGTCGGGTCAACGGGCGGTGGGGACAGTACTGCGCCGGATCATCGGCGCAACCTTGGGTGATTCCGGCATGGGCGAGCGCTTCGATGTCGGCCGCATGGGTCCAGTTTCTCGGAACGTCCACGAACCTCCAGTCGATCGGAACCGGCCATCCATAGGACCGGACAATGAGAGAAGCCATCTGGGCTCTCGTGGTGGGTCGATCCGCACAAGCCTCCAGGGGTGTCGTCCGGCATCCCCATACGACCGATCGGTCGAACAGTCCTTGGAGCAGGGGCGACCACCAGGCATCTGAGCGGACATCGGTGAAAGCTATGTGCGGGGCGGGCGTGGCGCCGATTACTCGGGCTATCCAGACAAAGGCCTCCCAGCGTAGCAGTTCTCCCTCGCACTCACCTTCACCTGGCGAGCAGTGGGTTCCGCTGAGAATGCCCCGTGCGTCGAGTTCCCGGATTGC
>CAYWGY010000224.1:0-4157 GCA_964458055.1 uncultured Acidimicrobiaceae bacterium
GGTCCACATGGCAGACATCGATGGTGGTGTTCGTGTAGGGGTCCGCCGAACCCAGCGCTCCCTGGCACAGGCCGCTTCCGTGCGGACCCCAGTCATCGCGGTCATACCCCGTGCTCCGCTCCGCTGCGATCTCAAGCTCCACCGACACCGCCGTCGCGTCGGAATCAACCTCCCGATTTGGCAACGGATCGCCGGGAGGACAGATCTCGGGCGCCGCCGCCCGGCACAGGAACAGCACCATCTCCTCGCGGACCGTGGCAGCGCCGAACCCAAAGACGGAAGTATCCGTACCCATCCCGCCGGTAATGCCGCGGTCGTATGCCCAACCGATCGGCTGGTCCGCCCAATGCGAATGCCCGGAAGGCACATCGGCGTAGACGTCGCTCCCCCTCGAGCCTCCAGCAGGGGAACCACTCGCCCGGAAGAGAAAGGTCACGGTCTGTTCCCGGGTCAGGGTCTGCGAACCGCCGAAAGCAACAGCGCTGACCCCACTGGTCACCCCGTTGCTCACCGCCCAGCCAACCGCGTACTCCGCCCAATGATCGGCGGGCACGTCACCAAACCGGTCACTCCCCCTCATACCGCTGCGGCACTCGGCCGGAGCAAAGGCCCTGCACAGGAAGGTGACCATCTGATAGCGGGTCAGGGTCTGTCCCATGCCAAACCGGTTGTTGCCCACCCCCACCGTTATCCCCTCCTCGAAGGCCCAGGCGATGGCGCGCTCGGCGACATGTCCCTCGGGCACATCCTCGAAACTGGTGAGAGGGCTACCCAGACCGATCCGGACGGGAAAGAGGATGAGCAACAACACCAGCCCCGTCCCCACAAGACTCATTACCCGAAGCCGTACGGTTGTCACAGACAACTTATTATCCATCCCACCGTAAGCTTCGCCAAACTACAACCGCCGACCCGGCGTGAGTCCCCCAGCCTTCTTGGAGGCTCAGGTGTGCCCCGCCCTATTGGAGGCGAGACTCTCGAATTGGTGGTGTGGCCAACCCGGAGAGAAGGGTCCTCATGGCTTGTCGATTCCCCTCCGAGTCACCGAAGGGTTGGCGCCTTCTGATTGCAGCCGGTAGGTCGGTTGCAACGCGGTCGGAGAATCCGGAGTGTTGGACCAGGCGATGTTTGCGGTGACGGCCATTACCTGTCCATTCACCGCGACCCCGCCGACCAGCACGGGAACCGAGCGTCAAACCGGAACTGACACAGGCCGGATCGATCTCCGAGTGAAACATACACTCCGGCCCGGGGGGCTTCCTCACCCCCATCCCCCTTCTCCGCTCTTTGCCCGCCAACGGTCAGACCAAGCCCGAAGTGACAGTCCATGGCTCCCGGCCGCTCACCCACCTCTCCGGGTCAGGCCAGAACACTCTCCCGGAGGCGCCGTCGCCATCGGCATCCGCAAAGTTGGGCCCCCGGCACGAGGCGGGACTGCTTCCCCACATTCCACTTCCCGGTCAGACACCCGATCTTCCCCTGTGTTGATGCACACTGGATACGCGGTTCCTCGCTCACCGACGCTGAGCGCTCGGCCGCCGACGCCGGGGCTAGTCCTTGTCGGCTGCCGTCTGCTCGGTCTCGGTGGAGGCTGCGGGGGGAACCGGAGAGAAGTAGCCGACGATCATAAGCAACAGTCCCACTCCCAGGAACGACACGACCCTGGCCACCGTCCCGGTGTTGCTGAGGTCGAACAGGAACAACTTGACGACCACGACTCCCATGAGAGAGGCGCCGCCCACCCACACGATCCGCCGGCCGGAGCGTCCGCCCACCATCATTGCGGCCAGGCCGGTCAGCCCCCAAACGATGGACAGCGAGGCCTGGAGGATGGTGGACGCGGTCATCGACTCGAGGTCGAACGGGACCCCCTGCCAGTGGTGAACCGTCCGCGCCACCGTCATGGTCAAGAGGACCACGCCGGTGACGGCCAATCCCGGCGCCCAGTTTCCGGCTACGAACTCCTCGAGGGGGTGGTCCGTCAGGGAGCCGGCCAGTTTCTTCCAGGCCAGCACTGCCACCACCGAGAGGACGGTGAGGACTTCCAGGGGATTCAACAGCGGCAGGTAGGTGAGCGGTGGCGCTTGGCCGCTGGATGTCAGGTTGATGATCAGCACGGTGACGGCCACCGCGAGGACCACGGGACCCGCGCATGGCATCAGATACGTCTGCCAACGTTCCCTCAGGGGCCATGCCAACCTGTCCCGCGCCAGCAGGGTTCCGCCCACCAGCGCCAGGACTCCCGCCAGCGCCGCGGTGATCGGCCACACACCGGTGGCGATCCGATCGACCTGCCAGTGGATCTCGGCGCCCAACAACACCGCCAGGACCCAGTAGCCGGTCACGTGCATGGCGGTCACAACCCGCGGAAACTCGCTCCCCCGCAGGCGCAGAACCGAGTAGTAGGCCACCAGCGCAACGGCCCAGGCCGCCCAGCCATACGCCTGGAACGGGTGGTCCCCGAGGGCCAGCGCCACAATGAGCGACAATGGGAGAAGGGGGAGCAACAGGACCCCGGAGGCGGACAGTTTCGGCCACCGGACCCAGGGCGCCGCCAGGGCCATCGCTCCAAGGGAGGCCGTCGCAAAGGCGATCGACGCGGTCACCCGGGCATCCTCGGGGACCTGGCCGGCGATCTCCACCAGCCCACCCAGCAGCCACCATCCGATCCCCCAGAAGAGAAAGAACCAGGGGATGTCCCTGTTGCCCCTGAACAGGTCCTCTCTCCCATCGAGTATCCGAGAGGTGAACAGTCCCGTGCCGGCCAGCAGCACCGACCCCAGGAAGTACCCGTTGACCAGAACGCTTGTGCCTCCCGGGTAGGGAAGTGACTCGGAGAGATGGGTCAAGAAGACGCCACCGGAAAGAAGCTGCAGGAAACCGCCGCCCACGACAAAGACGAAGAGGCCGTGGCGGAGGCCCGCCCAGACCATCATTGCGCCCTGCACGGCCCAGACCGCCGACGCGTACTGGGCGTCGAACGCCAGGGGCGCCGCGATCGCCAGGAAGGTCATCGCCAGCGCCAGATAGACGCCGACCAGGCTCCGGGACTCCTTGGCGAACCGGTGGGCCACCAACGCGAACACCCCGTGGATCACCGCTATCGACGCCGCGCTGATAGCCGGTCCGTACTCAAGGTGGTCGGTCAGAAGGAACTGGAAACCGAGACCGATGAAGGGGACGCCGAACAGGAGAGGGCTGGTCATCAGGTCGCCGATCCTGGGAGGTCGCCGGAGGGCCATCAGGAGCGGGATGCTCATGTAAAGGAGCATCAGCGCGGCGATCAGGGGCTGAGTGGTCGCCCAGCCTTCCTCCTCGTATCTGAACAGCAGCCAGAACGCGGTCAACCCGACCGTGAAGCCCAGGCCCACCAGGTTCAGCACAGGCCAGGTCTTGAACCATGCCACCGCCACGATGGCGGCGCTCAAGAGGACATAGAAGCCGAACACCAGGACGTGATCACTGGCATCCGAATACGCCAGGATCGGAGCGAGGAAACCCCCGGTTGTACCGAGGATCGCCAGCGAACGGGCGTCCTGTGAAACGGCCAGCACACCGGCGGCCACGGTGACGACTATCACCGAACCGGCTGCGACCGAAGCCGGAACCAGGTCGTAAACCGCGTGCGCCATGTACGTGGTCAGATACAGGGTCCCGATCCCGCCTCCCTGGAGGCTCAACCCGTAGACGGCGTTTCTGGGTCGCACCCGCCATCCCAGCACCAGCAACAGCACACCGGCCAGGGCAACCAGCAGGTGGCGCACTCCGATGGAGAGGGTGATCCAACCCTGTTCCAACGCCACCCCGAGCAGGAACCCCAACCCGATGAGCGAGAGCAGTACCCCCACTTTCACAGGGACGTTGCCGGTGGTCGCCCACGTCCTGACCGGCCCGAACAGCCGCGACAGGTTCCCGGACGAAGAATGCCGGTAATAGGCAACGGGCGGTTGCACCTCGGTCGGAGTCTCGGCAGCGGCCGGCGCCGCAGCAGCGACTGGTGCCGGTTCGACCGGAGGGGATGGTCCGGGTTCGACAGAGGCGGGAGAAGCATCGGGCCAGCGCGTTGTGGCACGGGGTGCCGGTTGCTCCTCGTCTGACACATACCGAGGAACGGGCCCGGCGGTGTCGGCGACCACCTCCGTTGTGGCGGGAGTCGC
>CAYWGY010000225.1:0-4123 GCA_964458055.1 uncultured Acidimicrobiaceae bacterium
AGTGCTGATCATCTCCCGCCGCCTGGTGGGATTACTGCTGAAATGAACGGCGGCCTGGGCGACCAGATCAGACAGGCCCTCTTCTCAGGGGACGGTCTCTCGATGGCCCTGCGGATCGATCTCTACCGCTGGATGCGCCTCACCCGCACCCTCGACGACACCATGGTGGCCATGTGGAAGCAGGGAAGGGGCCTGGGCGGCACCTTCAGCGGCAAGGGCCACGAGGCCATCAGCGTGGCCATGGGGATGGCGCTCGGTCCCGACGACATCATCGCGCCCATGCACCGCGACGTCGGCGCCTACCTGGTGCGGGGAATGACGCCCGCCCGGGTGTTCGGCAACCTCCTGGGTCGCGAGACCGGTCCCAGCCGAGGACGGGACGCCAACCTCCACGGCATGGGCGATCTCAGCCTGGGGATCCTCGGGTACGTCTCGCACATCCCCCAACAGATCCCTTTGAGCCTGGGTGTTGCGATGTCGTTCAAGTACCGGGGAGAGCCCCGGGTTGCGCTCACCGTCTGCGGCGACGGGGGGACCACCACCGGTCCCTACCACGAATCGCTGAACATGGCCGCCCTCTACCAGGCGCCCCTGGTGTTGGTGGTCGAGAACAACCAGTACGCCTACTCGACTCCCCTCCGCCAGCAGATGGCCACCTTCGCCATCGCCGAGAGAGCCGCCGGATACGGGCTGACGGCCCTCAGCGAGGACGGAAACGACGTCGAGGCCATGTACACCTCTCTCAGGGCGGCGGTGGAGAGGGCCCGATCGGGCGGAGGGCCCACCGTCATCGAGGCCAGGACCATGCGCATGCTGGGCCATGCCATCCACGACGGCGCCGAGTACGTGCCCCGGGAGTTGCTGGAGGAGTGGGAAGCCCGCGATCCACTTGCGCTCCAGCGCCGGCGCCTCCTCGATGAGAACCCGGCGGCCGGGTTGGATGAGATCGACGCCTGGGCTCGCAAGGAGATCGACGCTGCGGTCGCCTCGGCCGAAGCCGCTCCCTGGCCCGATCCGGACACCGTTTCAGACCGGGTCTACGCATGAGAGAACTCACCTACATCCAAGCAATCTCCGAGGCCATCGCCCACGAGATGCACAGAGATGAAAACGTCCTGGTGTTGGGAGAGGACGTGGGCGGCTCCTTCGGCGGCGCCTTCAAGGTCACCAAGGGTCTGGCCGCCCGCTTCGGCGACCGGCGGGTGCTCAACACCCCCCTCTGCGAGCAGTCTTTCATCGGAATGGCCAACGGCATGGCGCTCATGGGCCTCCGCCCCATCGTCGAGGTGCAGTTCGCCGATTTCATCTCTTCGGGATTCGACTCCATCGTCCAGTCGGCCGCCACCATCCACTACCGGTTCGGAGGGTCGGTGGGGTGGGTTATCAGGGCGCCTTCGGACGGAGGCATCCGGTCGGGTCCCTTCCACAGCCAGAATCCCGAGGCCTGGTTCGTGCACACCCCCGGCCTCAAGGTGGTGGCGCCCGCCAACCCCGCCGACGCCAAGGGACTGCTCTGCTCAGCGGTGCGGGACCCCAATCCGGTTATCTACTTCGAGGCAAAGCCACTCTACCGCTCGCTGCGGGGACCGGTGCCCGAGGGGGAGCACCTGGTGGAAATCGGCAAGGCAAAGGTGGTGAGGCAGGGCGACCACCTCACCATCGTGGCCTACGGCGCCCAGGTTGCCCAGGCTGTGGAGGCCGCCGAGACCCTGGCCGCAGACGGCATCGATGCCGAGGTCATCGACCTGCGCACCCTCAAGCCTCTCGACTTCGAGACCGTCTCGGAGAGCGTCACCCGCACCTCCCGGGTGCTGGTGGTCCACTCGGCCAACCGCATGGTCGGAGTGGGCGCCGAGGTCGCCGCCCGGGTGGCAGAGGAGTGCTTCGACTGGCTGGACGCGCCCGTCACCCGCCTGGGCGGCCTCGACACGCCCATACCCTTCAGCCCTCCGCTGGAGGACGCCTACCGCCCCGACGCCTCGAAGATCGCCGCCGCCGCCCGCAAACTGGTCGCCTACTAGAGGTCTGTGAAAAAAGCCGGCATCCAGACCTTGACTTCTGTCCCAGGGTCATCTCACACTAAAGACAGCCAAACACCGAGAAGGTCCGTTCCGGCGCCAAACGGACCGGGTCAAGGGATCATATCGAGGCAAGGTCCGGACCGAACGCTGCCCGGACTGCGCCCAACCAACGGAAAGGTGGTGGCGGCGGGAGGGCCCGACAGGGGACTGTTTTCGCGAGAAAAACCCTGCCAGCTCGTGACCCAACATCCCCTCAATGTGGATGGTGTCTCCTTCCAAAAGTCCGGTCGGTGATCGGACCCTAGGGCACGCCACCGAGTCGGGACGGGCTATCGTGAAAAGCATGGGCGACGCCAGGTCGATCGGCTACAAGGTCGGGTCACCTCTGAGCAGTCTCCGTTGCGCCATCGTGGGTTCGGGGAACATCGGCACCGATCTGCTGTACAAGATGTCCCGCTCTCCCGTACTCGAACCGGTCGCCATGGTCGGAATCGACCCGGCCTCGGAGGGCCTGGCGCGGGCCGACGCAATGGGCGTCGACGCCAGCCACCGTGGGATAGATTGGTTGCTGGAACGAGCGGACAGCGTGGATCTGGTGTTCGAGGCCACTTCGGCGCGGGTGCATGTCTCCAACGCTCCCCGCTATGAGGAGGCGGGTCTCCGGGCCGTCGACCTCACGCCCGCCGCCGTGGGACCTGCGGTGGTGCCCCCGGTGAACCTCTCCGAGCACCTGGGCGCTCCCAACGTCAACATGATCACCTGCGGCGGGCAGGCCACCGCTCCCATAGTCAAGGCGGTGAGCCGGGTGACCGAGGTCCCCTATGCCGAGATCGTCTCCACTGTCTCGTCGGTCTCCGCCGGGCCCGGAACCCGCCAGAACATCGACGAGTTCACCCAGACCACCGCCCGCTGTCTGGAGGAACAGGGCGGCGCCGGGGTGGGCAAGGCCATCATCGTCCTCAACCCGGCCGACCCGCCCATCCTGATGCGCAACACCGTATTCTGCGGACTTTCTGACGGTTACGACGAGGCCGCCGTGGCGGACTCCATCGCAGAGATGGTGGCGGAGGTGGCAGGCTATGTCCCCGGATACCGGCTCAAGAGCCCCCCGGTGTTCGACGAGGGACCCTTCGGGGCACCCGGCGGACCGGTGCCGGCGCGGGTGATCGTCCTCTTGGAGGTGGAGGGCGCGGGTGACTACCTGCCTGCCTATGCGGGGAACCTGGACATCATGACGGCCTCCGCTATCCGGGTGGGCGAGGCCCTGGCATGAGCGCCTTCCGGCTCACCGACTCCACTCTCAGGGACGGGTCGCACGCCATAGCACACCAGTTCACAGAAAACCAGGTGAGAGGGGTGGTGCGCGCCCTCGACGCTGCCGGGGTTCCCGTCATCGAGATCTCCCACGGAGACGGGCTGGGGGGTTCCTCATTCAACTACGGGTTCTCCCACACCGACGAGCGCACACTCCTGGCCGCAGCAGTGGAGGAACGCCGCAAAGCGCTCCTGGCGGTGCTCCTGCTCCCGGGCATCGGCGTCGCCAACGACCTGGTGGGGTGCGCGGAAATGGGGGTGGACATCGCCCGGATCGCCACCCACTGCACCGAGGCGGACATATCCGCACAGCACATCGCCATGGCCCGTTCGCTGGAGAT
This sequence comes from uncultured Acidimicrobiaceae bacterium, assembly GCA_964458055.1. Lineage (GTDB taxonomy): Bacteria > Actinomycetota > Acidimicrobiia > Spongiisociales > ZC4RG35 > Bin76. The sequence goes on from CAYWGY010000225.1 coordinate 3,677, forward strand.
GGAGGTGGTGGGGTTCTTGATGATGGCCCACATGCTCTCTCCCGAGGCGTTGGCGGAACAGGGAAAGCTCATGGAGTCCTACGGGGCCGATTGCGTCTACGTGGTGGACTCCGCGGGAGCCATGACCACCGACGACGCCAAGCGCAGGGTGAGCGCCATGAAGGAGGCGGTGGAGTGCGAGGTCGGCCTACATGCTCACAACAACCTGTCCCTGGCGGTCGCCAACTCGATGGCCGCCCTGGAGGAGGGGGTCGATCAGCTGGACGGCTGCACCACCGGCCTGGGGGCGGGTGCGGGGAACTGCCCCACCGAGATCCTGGTGGCGGCATGCGAGAAGTCCGATATCCCCACCGGGGTCGATCTCCTGGCTATGATGGACGCCGCCGAGGAGGTGGTCCGCCCCATCCGCCCCGAGATGGGGGTGATAGACCGCGACGGTCTGATGCT
>CAYWGY010000226.1:0-4110 GCA_964458055.1 uncultured Acidimicrobiaceae bacterium
CGTTGTACGACTCGCGGCCCAGGCCCATCTGGTAGTTCAGCATCTGGCGGCGGGCCACCACCCCCCGGCTGGTGAGGGTGCAGTTCTGCCAGTTGTCCATGTCGTCCTGCTCGAAGGTGCCCGATGGACTGAAGCCGTAGGCGGCGATCTTGCGGATGGTCTCCTTCACCTCGGGCGGAGCGGCCTTGTCGGTGAAGGCCCAGGCCCAGATCTCGATGCTGCCGGGGCCCTTGGGGTGCCACACGCGCAGGGAGTGCGAGTTGGTCTTTATCACGGAGAAGTTGGGGAACACCGTTCCCACGATCGGGTTCAGCATGCTGGCCCGGGGGCCAAGGCGCGCCTCAAACTCCTCCCTCGTGGCCTCCTCGTAGTCCACCAGCTCCTGCACCGGCTCCGCCGTATCGTGGCCGCCGTAGGTGATCATGCCGTGGCCGTTGCCGGGCGAGACATTGCCGCCGCCGGGGGTGGTGCCCCGGGTGATGCCGAACCCTGTCCGCAGCGTGGCCAGGTGCGACCACTGGACGTGGTAGGCGTCGCCGATGAAGTTCTCGGCAGGAAACTTCCAGTTGCAGGGCACGACCCACTTGTGGACGCCCCGGAGCACCTCCGCGCCGCCCTCCCGCCGGTCGAACAGGGTGTCGAGATACCAGGTCATCGGGCCGAGGTAGTCGGCCAGTGATGGGGCGTCGGGGTCAAAGGTGGCGAAGATCAGGCCCTTGTTGCTGTCGAGTTGGGCCACTGGGGTCAGTCCCCACTTGGACTGGTCGAGCTCGTTGTAGTAGGCGTCCTGCAGGTTGGGGACGGCGGCCAGCTTGCCGTCGGCGCCGAAGGCCCAGCCGTGGTAGGCGCAGATGAACGTGGACGCGTTGCCGTCGTCGGCGCGACAGAGGCGGTTGCCGCGGTGACGGCAGATGTTCAGGAAAGCGTTGACCTTACCTTCCCGGTCGCGGGTCACCAGCACCGGGTCCTCGCCCATGTAGGTGGTGAAGAATCTGCGTCTCGTGGCAGAGGAAAAGCCAGCAGCGGGCGAAAATCTGCTCCAGTTCCTCCCGGTAAATGGACTCCTCGCTGAAAATTCGGGGACTGATCAAACCCCTGTCCAGGTCGACCAGCGACTTCACGTCTGCCAGGACCATAGTTGTCCCTCCCTCGGGATCAGCAATCGGGTCTCTCGATGAATTGTATTACAGGCGGGACGGGAATTCAGGACAGAGATAGTCTCCCACACGCCATTAGCAGTTGCCGGAGGGGGCCGTGGATTTCCACCCTCGGAGGAATGGCGGATTCGTCGGGTCGGGGTCGATGGACCACTACACTTGGCTTGATGAATAACGAGGGCAACCCTTGTGGTTGCCCCTACCAGAATACCCTTTGCGTGTAGGGGCGTCCCTTGTGGACGCCCGTATCTCTGCAACCATCGCCCTGACTGCCACCCCTCAGTTCAAAGATGTTGCACTGCTAACGGGAAGCGCGATGCACCGCGACCGTCCCCGCGAACCGGCGGGCGGCCGCCACGGTCTCGTCGTCCTCGTCGGCGTTGCCCAGCACGCAGACGATGGCCCACAGCCCCTCCTTCGATTCGCGGGCGGCGCGGTTCACCAGCTCGTCGCGGTTGCCCGAGTCCATGGTCAGCTTGACGCCGCGGACGAGGTGGCCGACGGCGGCCAGCGCCTCGGCGTCTCCCACCACGTAGTCGGCCATGTTGAGCATGTCCCTGACCTCGGTGGAGAGTCGGGACGGATCGCCGTCGCCCAGGGCCGCGATGTTCAGCGCACGCTCCTCCGAGCGGAAGGCGGCGACGAACCGGCGCGTGAGGTCGATCTGCCGGGCGTGGGACGTCTCGTGGCCCGCCGAACGCTCCAGCAGTTCCAGCAGGGTTAGGCCCGGGAACGAGTTGGCCGGATTCGGCGGCGTGGCCGGGCGGGCCAGTTGCTCCGGCGTCAGACCGGCCAGCAGGGCGCGGAGTCGCCGGTGGGTGGCCTCCTGGTGCTCCCGCTCCTGGCGAAAATGCTCCTCGCGGGTCGAGAAGGGCGGCAGCATCTCCATCTCGCCCATGGCGATCTTTTCCAGCGCGTCCACGTAGCGCTCCGAGTCCAGGTGCAGCAGCACGTCGCGCACCGACCAGCGGGCGCCGAGGAAGGCCTCCTCCGCCTCCAGTCCCTCCAGAGAGCGCAGGAGGACCTCGTGTCCCTCGTCCAGGCGCCGCAGGGCCGCGTCGCGCCGCTCGATGATTGACTCACGTTCTTCAGGGGTCAAGGGCACCTCCCGGTGTTGTCTGAACTGTGATTCGTTCATTCAGCGGACACAATAGCAACGGAAAACTCAGGTTCGCGTGGGGCGTTGAACTCGGCCCATTCAAGCCAGGCCGGTAAAGCGGCATCACAAATGGCTGTGTCTCGTCGTTTCCGATGCACGGTTCGAATCCTCTCACGTGGGCCTGTTGGTCGAGGCTTGTGTCAGGTATGACGTTTCTCCTGATGGTCGTCGCGTAGATTTGAAGCAGGGCGTTCGCGTCGGGGTCCGCCATTCCCGTTCCAAGGGCATGCCGGATGGCATCGTGGATAACAGAGTAACGGGCTGGTTGCTAGTACTCCCGGTCCCGCTCCAGGTAGGGCGGGACGCCGGACGGGGACAGGAAAATGTGGTGCCTAGCGTAATCCGGATACTCACCTGCCTGGGCGCGACGGTAGCGAGTGAGCTGGTTGCTGTGCTGCTTGAAGAGGGTCTTGTTCTCGATGGCGATGAGGCACTGGTATTCCAGGTTCAGGACCAGGATGTCCAGGTAGCTTTGCTGACCGTCGACGGCGATCCCCCACTCCGGGTGGACTTGGGCGTCGCTCCAATCCGCGTCGAGCAGTTGTGGCGGGGCCATGGTGGAGTTGAGCAGGGCGGCGATAAAGTGCTCGGCCTGCTGGTGGTGCGCCGATGGGTCCAGAAGCCAACTGATGATCCTGGAGTGGAATTCCTCGGCGCGCAACCTGCCAGGGGCGATGAGATCGACAGCGTCCGGCCGCTCGCGTTCCTCGGCAATGGCTTGACCGAGGTTGGTGAGGGTGCCCACGAGGTTCGCTGAATGGACGGCCAGGCGCGAGGAGGCGCGCTCGCCAGCCATGGGGGCTTCCTGCCGGGCTATCGCGGGCAGCAACTCGTCAAATGGTTGGCTGTGAGGATCGGCCTCGGCATCTTCGACGGTCATGTCGGCTCTCTGGGTCATAGATATGTGGCGATTGTGGCTCGTTGATTGTGGGTGGTTGGTTCATTAGCAACCCACTCGTCCGCAGTGCGGGCAGGGCACTGGTATCCTGCCGTTTCGGGCTATGCTCGCGGTAGATAATAGTTCTGGTTCCCTCGTTCACGCTGGTCGGCGGTTGAGCTCGAACAATTCGTAAAAGTCTTCGACGGTCATCCCGAATACTGGCATCCACGCAGGGGCTTGGACATTAAGGACTCCTGTAGAAACGGATCCTCTGCTCTCCGGATGCTGGGAACTTTAGTGACCTTTAGTCCCGGACGTCGTCGCCCAAGATCGGGGGGTCCATTCCTCTAGTCGGGCAGGGGCCGACCCTTGCATGGCCTCCGGGAGGTCAAGGCCGGTATCAGCCAGGACGTGGTCCTCAGTCGTCGGCGCCCGCATGACCGTCGCGCTTGCCAGATCCCGGTTGGCCTCCCCGGGTGATGGTCTTCCAGTTCCGTTGTCAGCAGAAGGTTCTCCTCGCGTACCGGTTCAACCCTCCCATCCATTTGAGATGGGTTTCTGCTTCATAGAGAACGCTGGCCAGAGCGCAAGAACTCTCGGCTAGCCCCTTGTGGTCCGCGAAATGGGCCTCCGGGGTAGTGGACGGTTTTCACTGGCAAATCTCCTCCAGAACCCGCAGGAATTCCCGCATTGAAGCGGCGCTTGCGTCCATCAACGCGTTGTCCAACCTCCAAGGGCCCGCGAGTTGCTCCGCAAAAATCCCCATTTTGTAGTCGGACATCGTGGTGGTACATCTGAATGTGCAGAATTTCCTTTCGGTGTCCAAAAGCATGATCGTTCGCCAAGCCCAACCGGCGCCTTCATCGTGGGAAATTAGGAAGAGCGGATTATTCCCCCATTCAGGTTCGCCTCTC
>CAYWGY010000227.1:0-4044 GCA_964458055.1 uncultured Acidimicrobiaceae bacterium
AGATAGATGTCTGACAATGGCCTGTTCGGTCATCTTACGATGCTGCAGCACGTCAACATTCCATCGGGTGACATTGCCCGGTCGAAGGAGTTCTATTGCGGAAAGCTCGGGCTGTCCCAACTCCCTCGCCCTGATTTTGGCGTGCCCGGCCTGTGGGTGAGCGCCGGACCTCACCACTCCATCCACATTGTGGAGATTCCCGGGGTGGAAGCCAGTTCCAACAACCACTTCGCACTGGAGGTGGAGCGATTGGACGAGTTGGTGGACGCCCTGGCTGCCCGGGGGGTTCAGTGCAACCGGGCCCCTCATACTCCCGGCGCCGGCCATCAGGCGTTCGTCCGTGATCCGGACGGCAACATCATCGAGTTGATCCAGCCGCCTGACTGAACCGGGAACGGGCAAGCAGTAGTCATGCACCGGGCCGATAACGAACCTGCGCCTGCCGGGGTCCGCTTCGAGATACCCTCCGAGGCTCCCTCTGAGGTGGGGGCCTTCAATGATCATCTCCACCGGACTACTCGACATCTTCCCAGAATCTACGAGGTGGGCCCGGCGGCGGCCCGGCGGGCGCGGGAGGAGGGCAGGTCGGTCTTCGGTGCGCTGGTGCAGTCGGAGCGGGCATACGAGATCACGGTTGAGGGACTTCACGGACCTCTCCGTTTCCGTGTGATACCTCCTCACGGACCACCCCGGGGCGTGTTCCTCCACATCCACGGTGGCGGGTGGGTGTTGGGAGGCGCCCACCATCATGACCCCATGTTGGAGAGGATGGCTGACTCGACGAGGCTGGTGGTGGTCTCGACCTATTACCGCCTGGCGCCGGAACACCCCTATCCGGCAGGTCCGGACGACTGCGAGTCCGCGGCGCTGTGGTTGCACAGGAACGCCCGCGAGAGCTTCGGGGGCGAACTCGTGGCTATCGGTGGTGAATCGGCGGGAGCCCACCTGGCTGCCGTCACCTGCCTTCGTTTGCGGGACCGCCACGGCCTGGATCCTCTCCGGGGTGCTCTTCTCACCTACGGCGCCTACGACCTGCGGGGTACCCCCTCGGTGCGGGAGGCGGGGGAGGAGACGCTGATCCTCACCACCCGGGTGGTCCGGTGGTTCACCGAGCAGTTCGCCGGCCGCCAGGATCTGTGCGATCCCGATATCTCGCCGATCTTTGCCGACCTGAGAGGACTGCCTCCGGCACTCTTCACCGTCGGCACCCTCGATCCCCTGTTCGATGACTCGATGTTCATGTGCAGCCGTTGGCGGAAGGCCGGCAACCAGGCTGAGTTGGCCATCTGGCCGGAGGGAATCCACGCTTTCGACTACTTCGACACCGACTACGGAAGGGCGGCCAGGGATAGGATGCACAGCTTCCTGAACCGGATTCTGCTCTGAGCCGACACTTCTAATATCGGGGAGGGCGTCGCAAAACGAGAGGAGGACGGCGTGGATCTTTTGAGTGGAGTGCGGGCGCGGATGGTCAGCACTGACCGTCTCGACACCTTCGTATACGAGTCCGGACCCGAAGACGGAATCCCGGTGGTGATGGTTCACGGGAACCTGTCGACGGGTCGGTTCTACGAGCATCTCTGGCCGGCGGCGCCGGATCGCTACCGGTTCATTGCCCCTGACATGAGGTCGTTCGGACGCTCGGAGAGCAAGCCCATTGACGCAACCCGCGGCCTGGGGGACTGGGCGGATGACACCCACGCCCTGGTCGAGGCACTTGGGATTGAACGGCCGGTCCACCTGGCGGGATGGTCGACGGGCGGCGCCGCCATCGCCGCCTATGCCGCCGACCGGGACGTTGCCTCTCTGACGTTGATCGACCCCGTCTCGCCCTACGGCTTCGGGGCCTGCCACCGCGATGGCACGCCATGTCACGAGGACTGGGCAGGTTCAGGCGGAGGCACGGGCAACCCTGATTTCACCGCCCGCCTGGCTGCGGGAGACCGGTCGACCGAGGACATGGTCTCTCCCCGCAACGTCATGAACTCCTCCTACTGGTCGCCCGAACACCGGGAACCGGCGGACAGGGAGGATATGTTGGTGGACGAGGTTCTGCTGTCGGTCACCGGCGAGGATGGGTATCCCGGTGACCTCACCGCCTCGGAGAACTGGCCGGGGGTGGCGCCCGGAACCCGCGGCATCCTCAATGCCCTTTCCGGTAAGTACTGCGACTGGTCGAACATAGTCGAGATCGACCCGAAGCCGCCTGTTCTGTGGACCCACGGCAGCGCCGACATAGTGGTCGCCGACGGCTCAGCGTGGGAAATGGGGACCCTGGGTCAGGCGGGATTCGTGCCGGGCTGGCCGGGTGCAGAGGTCTTTCCTCCCCAGTTGATGGTGACCCAGATTCGCGATGTCCTGGAGCGGTACCGAGCCGGGGGTGGCCGGGTGACCATGGAGATGTTTGAAGGATCCGGCCACGGCCCGCACTTCGATGCGGCCGAAAAGTGGTCAGAGGCATTCTTCGACTTCCTGGCGTCGGTGGAATAGGGCCCGGGACTTCCCGGCCGGAACCAAAAGTCCTCACCGGAACCGGGCGTCCGTCCGGACATCGGGACCTGGACGCAGGGTCGGGGACCTGACACGGAGTCAGAGGGTTGATGGCCGGAAACACGGATGTTCTGGAAGAACTGGCCTCCGCTCTGGCTGATTGCCGCCGGTGTGAGAGACTGGTGGCTTGGCGCGAGCAGGTGGCCGTAGAGAAGAGAGCTGCCTACCGGCACGAGTCGTACTGGGGCCGTCCCGTGCCCGGGTTCGGCGATCCTGGCGCCCGGCTGGTGTTGGTGGGTCTGGCGCCTGCCGCCCACGGCGCCAACCGCACGGGGCGCATGTTCACGGGAGACAGATCAGGAGACTGGCTGTTCCGTGCGCTTCATCGGGCAGGCTTTGCCAGCCAACCCCACTCCACCCGCCCCGGAGACGGCCTGGAGCTCAAGGATTGTTGGGTGACCTCCTCCGTTCGTTGCGCGCCTCCTCGGAACCGCCCCCTGGCGGGTGAGACCGCCAACTGCGCTGACTGGTTGACACGGGAACTGCAGAGTCTGCCCCGGTTGCAGGTGGTGATGGCATTGGGAGGGTTTGCCCATACCAATCTTCTGCGCCTGGCGCCCCGTCTCGGGTGGGACCGTCCCCATCCGCGGCCGCCCTTCGTCCACGGCGGGGTGACCGCGCTGAACGGTGGGCCAACTCTGATCTCTTCTTACCACCCCAGCCAGCAGAACACCTTCACCGGTCGGTTGACAGAGGAGATGTTCGACGAGGTGTTCACTGCCGCCCTGACAGTGTTGGTTGGCGTGTAGGGGCTCAAGCGGAATAAGCAATACCGGTTTCTTGTAATTACGGTCTCGCCGATAGCATTCATGGTCGGAACTTCTGAAAGTGTCTTTGCCCATGATGAGTCTTGATAAGGAAACCCTCGAGCGTTTCAATGCCGAGGCGCCCTCCTCCCTGGCGTCTGGACGGCGCCAGGCTTTCCAGGCTTACATGGACTCGGCCATGCCCACTTCGGAGCAGGAGAACTGGAAGTACGTTTCCCTCGACTTCGATTTGAACGAACTCAGGATCCCCTCGGCAGCGGGGGGCCCTCTGGCAGAGGATGAGTTTCTGGCAGCTCTCGGGAACCGATCGGCCACGGCTACCGTCATCGACGGGAGGCTCACGCAGATGGAGAACCACTCGGAAGCCTGGTTGGGGTCCACCGTGGCAGCCTGGAGCGCCAACTCCCTGCCGGATCTCCTGACAGCCGATACCGACAAGTTCGCGGCGGCCGCATTGGCCTTCTGGTCGGATGGGATCTCGTTGCGTATTCCCAGGAACCGGGCTGTGGAGTCGCCGGTGGTCATAGACATCCAATCGACCTTTCCGGGCTCTGTCACCTTTCCCAGACTGACAATCCAGGCGGCTGAGAACTCGGAGGCTTCGGTGGTCGTTCTGTTCCGTTCCCCCGACGGTGTGGCCAGTGTCGTGGTCCCCAACCTCCAGACCACGGTGGGAGACGGCGCTCGCCTCTCGGTGACCACGGTGGGGCTGATGGGGACGGAAGGC
>CAYWGY010000228.1:0-957 GCA_964458055.1 uncultured Acidimicrobiaceae bacterium
GGGTAGCGCCCAGAAGGCGCCCGACATGTCGCAATCGGGGTACCCCACGATGTCTCCCACATAGTCATCTATCTCGGACGCCACCCACGTGCCCTGCATGAAGGGCTCCGACCCCAGGAAATAGCTCCACCAGGGAACCGACACCTCCAGGTCCGTCACCGTTATTCCGATATGGTCAATCGACTTGAAACCCATCACATACCTCCGGGGCGACCCTCCACCACGGTGGAGTGGCGGGGTTTTCCGCCCTCGTCGTTCAACACCCGGGGATGGTAACGACGCTCCGTCTCACCGACCGGCCTGTCTCGAATCTCACATTCGAGAGCTCGGGAGTCCCCCATGTCCCACCCCGAACGACTCCGCGAGGTTAGCCTCCGAAAATGGAAAGACCGGCGTTGGTCTCGGCGCACCGGGTTTACGTGTCAACACCCCCCGCCAGACCCAAGAAGAGAACAGGACCGTTGGGTCGGTGAACCCCACCGTCAAGGGGACGCTTTGGGCCGTGAGCGCGGTTGCCTTCGGTTCCTGGTTGCCCCTGTTCTATCTGTTCACCCATGTCAGCGACGATCCCTTCGTGTGGCGATCATGGCTGATCATCTTCCAGAACGTGGCGTTGCTCCCGGTGTTCGTGCTCATTCCCGCCAGGAACAAGGAATGGAGGAAAAAGGCCCGCAGGCTGCTGTGCTACTGGGATCAGGGCGGAACCCCCGTGCGCATCGAGAGGCCGATGCAGGCGATGCGCACCCCGGCGTTGTGGATGGTGATCTCCTTCGCTCTCGACCTGGCCTTCTGGGTTTGGGCGGCGACTCTGATCGACCCGCTGGTGGTGACCATCATCTTCCAGTTGGCCTTGATCGGAGTGGTGTGGATGGCTGCCAGGTTGGGTCGGAAGATGTCCCGCGGGCAACAGAATTCTCCGCACGTCATAGGCAGGAAGCACTGGACATTGATGATCAT
>CAYWGY010000228.1:1052-3948 GCA_964458055.1 uncultured Acidimicrobiaceae bacterium
CGCCCTGGTCATCTGGTCGGAGACCGGTGCGGTCACAAACCTGAACTGGCTGGGAATAGCCGTGGCAGTGGCCGGCGCCGGTACGGCCGCCCTGAGTATGTGGGGAACCGTCTCCACCGGACGCATCATGGGCTGGCCCGGCAGCAACCCCAACGATCTGGTATGGAACGCCACCTTTGCGGCGGTGGCCGGACGGTTTCTTGCCCTGCCACTAACCCTTGCGGGGAGCGTGTTGTTCTTCCCACCGACCGACCGGACCTTCGAACTCACCGGGACCACCCTGGGTTGGTTGAGTCTGCTCGGGGCGTTCAACGCCGTCGGAGCGTTCAGCCACCGCTACTCCCTCTATGTCACCTCCAGACTGAGCGTCCAGCGGATCATGTTCTTCTCCCCGGCCCTTCAGATGCTCTGGATCTGGCTCTTCGCCGACGTCACCATCGCCAACCCCCAAGCCCTTCTGATCGGTGGGGGGATCGTCTTGCTCTCCAACCTGGGATGGCAGAGCAAGACCCTGTGACCCCAACCGTGACATCCTGGCAAAGTCATGCATATCCCCGCCGCATAGCCGCTTCCTTGTGGCGGCCGCCCCTGACCCCGCCGACCGCGAAAAGCTAACCTCCGCGAATGGACGTAGCCTCGCCACCGGTCACCCAGCGGGGCAACATGCCGCCCGCCTCCAGCACTCCAAAGCGGAACCCGGGATCGATCGGCCGGTGAATCCAACCACCAAAGGGACACTGTGGGCCGTGGGCTCGGTGGTTACCGGTTCTTGGTTGCCTCTGCTGTATTTCATCACCCATGTCAGCGACGACCCCTTCGTGTGGCGCTCCTGGGCGTTCATCTTCCAGGCATTGACCCTGGCTCCGTTGTTCTTCCTGGTTCCCGCCACCAATAGGAACTGGCGAGCGAAGATCCGAAGGCTGTTGTTCTTCTGGGGCGACAACGGAGAGCCGGTTCGGGTTCGAAATCCCATGGAGGTATTGCGAACCCCGGCGCTGTGGATGGTGATTTCCTATCCCCTCGACTTGGCGCTGTGGGTTTGGGCGGCCACTCTGATCGACCCGCTGGTGGTGACCGTCATCTTCCAGTTGCTGGTGATCGGAATGGTGTGGATGGCAGCAAGGCTGGGAAAGAAGATATCCACCGGAAAACAGACATCTCCCCATGTCATAAGCCGCAAGTACTGGTTGCTGATGACACTGTCATTCCTTGGCGCCGCGCTTGTCATCTGGTCCGAGACAGCCACGGTCGGCACCACCAACTGGTTGGGAATACTCCTGGCGTTCGGCGGCGCAGCCACCGCCGTCGGCAGTCTTTGGGGAACCGTCTCCACCGGACGGCTCATGGCATGGCCGGGCGGCTCCGCCCACGACATGGTGTGGAACGCCACCTTGTCTGCGGTGGCCGGACGGATTCTCGCATTCCCCCTGGCCCTCGCCGGGAGCTTTCTGTTCTTCCCGCCGACCGACAACAACTTCGACATCAACTGGACCACCCTTGGACTGCTTACCCTCATGGGACTCTCCAACGCGGTGGGCGCGCTCGGCTACCGGTACTCCATGTATGTGACCTCCAGCTTGAGCGTCCAGCGCATCATGTTCTTCAACCCGGTCCTCCAGATGTTCTGGATCTGGCTCTTCGCCGATGTCTCCATCGCCAACCCGGTGGCGCTCTTGATCGGCACGGGCATCGTGCTGCTCTCCAACCTGGGATGGCAGACCAAACCCGGGTGACCTCGGACAGGAGTCTCTGCACTCCACCGATTTCACCGGAGGATTCGGACACGCGTCAAGACCGACGCCGTATCGTTCGCTGAGTCATGGTTGTACTCAGTCCCGATCTGTCGGCCCGTCCGGCTCACCGCTATCCCACAGGGCAGGGCGTGCAGATGGCCCCGGGGTCCGGCGCCAGCGACAATCCCTCGACAAGACCTGCAGCGCTTCCCGGGTCTTGGCGAGGAAAAAGAAGGGTTGAGCGGTGAACCCCACCGTCAAGGGGACGTTGTGGGCCGTGAGCGCGGTGGTTGGCCTCTCCTGGCTGCCCCTCTTCTATCTCTACACCCATGTCAGCGACGACCCCTTCGTGTGGCGCTCCTGGTCATTCGTCTTCCAGGCGGCCGGGCTGGTGCCGGTCCTCTTCTTTCTCCCAACCCAGAACAGGGACTGGAGGGAGAAGGCGGGAAGGCTCCTGTACTACTGGGGAGCGTCCGGTGAACCGGTGCGCATCCGCAACCCGATTGAGCTGGCCCGGACTCCGGCCTTCTGGATGGCGATCGGCTTCGCGGTGGACCTGGCCTTCTGGGTGTGGGCGGCGACTCTCATCGACCCGCTGGTGGTGACAATCATCTTCCAGTTGGCGTTCATGGGAAATGTGTGGATGGCGGCCAGACTGGGCAAGAAGATATCCACGGGAGACCGCGCCTCTCCACATGTGATAAGCGGGAGGCACTGGGCGCTCATGGCCCTGGCCTTTGTGGGCGCCGCCCTGGTCATCTGGTCGGAGACCGGGGAGATCGGGACCCTGCACTGGCTCGGCATAGCGGTGGCATTCGTCGGCACCGCCACCGGGGTTGCAAGCCTTTGGGGGACCATCTCCATCGGACGAATAATCGGATGGCCCGGAGACGATCCCATCGATCTGGCATGGAATTCCACCTACGCAGCGGTGGCCGCCAGAGCGCTGGCCCTCCCCCTGACCCTGATGGGGAGCTTCCTCTTCTTCCCGCCGACCGAGAACACCTTCGACTTCGACTGGGCCACCTTCGGTTTCCTGGTACTCATAGGCGTCTTCAACATGATGGGATCGCTCAGTTACCGATTCTCGATGTACGTGACCTCCAGCCTGAGCGTCCAGCGGATCATGTTCTTCTCCCCGGCCCTTCAGATGCTCTGGATCT
>CAYWGY010000229.1:0-722 GCA_964458055.1 uncultured Acidimicrobiaceae bacterium
GGTGAAAGTCACCAGCACCATGACAAGCACCAGTTGTATGTTGTAGAAGAGGGGTCGGTTGAGTGTCGGGCATCACCGGCGGTGGGGTGGGGCTGACCCTTCCTCCCTATCTCAACCGACCCCTCTTCTACTACATACAACTGGTGCTTGTCATGGTGCTGGTGACTTTCACCTGGTGGCTCCGCAGAACCCGTTTCGGCGCCGGCCTGGTGGCCATACGCGAAGACGAGATCGGCGCCGAGGTCCGAGGAATCAACACCACCGGGTTCAAGGTGAGCGTCTTCAGCTTCGCAGGCCTCTCCACCGGACTGTTCGGAGGGTTGTGGGCCTACCAGAACACCTTCGTGGATCCCGACATCGCATTCGTGGAGGTACGAACCATCGATGCGGTGATGGGCACCATGCTGGGAGGACTGGGCACCGTCGCCGGACCGGTGGTGGGGACTGTGGTGTTGTTCTGGCTGCGGGAGGTGTTGTGGGCCAACCTCCTGGACTATCACCTGCTTACCCAGGGCGCCCTTCTCATCGTGATCGTCCTGTGGATGCCGCGAGGTCTGGTGGGTCTCATCGACCGGCGGGGGACATCGGTCACAGCCCTGTGGAGACGGTGGCTCGGATCGAGGACTCTGCTCGATGTGCGGGAGGACGAGCAGTGACCGCCCTGCTGCAGGCCCATGGGGTGGTCAAGCGTTTCGGCGGGATGACTGCCGTGGACGGGGTGG
>CAYWGY010000229.1:732-3926 GCA_964458055.1 uncultured Acidimicrobiaceae bacterium
GGAGAAGGTGAGATGGTGGGTCTCATCGGACCCAACGGCAGCGGTAAGACCACCCTGTTCGACTGCCTGAGCAGGGTGACCGGCATCGACGCCGGCTCGATTACCTTTGCCGGAACGGACATAACCGGCCACCGCCCGCACCAGGTGGCTCGGCTGGGTATGTCCCGCACTTTCCAACTCTTGCGTGTCTACCCGGCACTGACTGTCTTCGAGAACATGGAGTTGAGCATCCAATGGGGCCGGCTGGGTGTGTCCCGGCTGTTCACCCGGACCGACCCCGCCACCCGGCGCAAGGTCGAATCACTCCTGGAGTTCCTATTGCTCGCTCCTCTACGGCACGAGCGAGCAGGCACTCTTTCCGGGGGCCAACGCCGTCTCCTGGAAATAGGCATGGCATTGATGTGCGAGCCGCGGCTGGTGTTGCTGGACGAGGCCACCTCCGGAGTGAACCCCACCCTGGTGGCCGAGATCGGTGACCGTCTGCGGGAGGTGAACAGGGCCGAGGGGGTGGCCTTCCTGCTGGTCGAGCACAACGTGCGATTCGTGGCCGATCTGTGCCAGAGGGTGGTGGTGCTGGACCAGGGCGCCAAACTGGCCCAGGGAACGCCCGGCCAGATTATGGATAACCCTGCGGTGATCGAAGCCTATTTTGGTGCGGAAGCGGAGGAAACGTGACCGGTGAGGGCCACCTCCTGTTAGAACTGCGCGATGTCTCCGCCGGCTATTACCCGGGCCATGACGTCATCTCCGACATCAACCTGGAGGTGGCGCGCGGGGAGGTGGTGTGCGTGATCGGACCCAACGGAGCGGGCAAGTCCACCGTGTTCAAAGCCATATACGGATTCGCCAATGTGAGCTCGGGGCAGGTGCTGTCCGCCGGTAGGGACATCACCAACCTCGCTCCCCAGGACATGTTGCGCACTGCCCGCATTGCGATGGTGCCCCAACTCCGCAGCGTCTTTCCCCAGATGACCGTGCACGAGAATCTCGAACTGGGAATGTTCCTGGAACGCGACAAGGCACGGATTCGGGAGCGGATCGAATACGTATACGCCCTGTTCCCGCGGCTGGCGGAGCGATCGCGGCAGGCGGCTGGCACGATGTCGGGAGGAGAACAGCGCATGCTCGAGATCGGGCGGTCGCTCATGCATGAGCCCGACCTGGTGCTGATGGACGAGCCTTCTGCCGGGTTGGCGCCGATCATTACCCGCCAGGTGTTCGAGTCGATCCGCAGGCTCAACGACGAGACAGGACTCGCGGTGTTGATGATCGAGCAGAATGCCCGCCAGGGACTGGAAGCCAGCCACCGGGGATACGTGCTGGAGATGGGCCGCAACTCCTACCAGGGTGCGGCGCCGGACCTGATAGCCAATACCCGGGTGCGCAGGGCCTTCCTGGGCGCCGGTTGACAGCAGTGGAGAGATCGGCGACCCACCGGTCTCTCATGAGCCCTCCGAAGCGACCCGACCGGTCTCCGCTTCTAGTAGTGAGTCGACTTCTCCGCATGTGCGTGATCCGGCAACCGGTAGCTGATGCCCGCCTCATCGTATGCCGACACCTCGAGCAACCCGGTGAAGTAGGTGTACGGGTTGTTGATTAGCTTGGGAAAACTCCTTCCCATGACGCGGCGCAGCCGGCCCAGCATCCTGAAGTTCCACAGCACTCCGAAGGACCCGCCCTCCGGGTACTTCAGTCGATCGGCCAGGTCGTCACCGATGAGTCCGCGAGACAACTTGTAGGCGTAGTTGGTCAACTTCACCCGGGCATCGTGGCCTGGTATTCCCGCAACATAGGGGGCCGAGGCCATGAGTGAGTTGGCCATGGCTATGGACTCCCTCAGAGCCCCCGCCTCGTCGGTGAACAGGATGGTCTCGGGAATCCCCATCAGATAGCCTATGTAGCGCCACACCGCCATGAAGCTCTCGCGTTCTACATCGTCAAAGGCGGCTCCGAGTCCTTTCATGTGCTTGAGGAGCCGCGCGGAGAAGGCGGTTATCGAAAAGCCCATGTGGGCAGAACTGAGAGGAACACCCCAAGCGTCGGAATCCCAATCTCCGGAGGTCTTCAGCAGGTGGCGGATCTGTGCGTGGATGATGCGAACACGCACGGACAGTCTCAATCCGTCCCCGTCCCGGTCCAATCCGCCCGGGAGAAAGGACTCCAGCATGTGGCGGTTGTTCTGCTTCAGACGCCTCACACCCTGATCGCGGAGGCGTCCGGTGATGAAGAAAGACTTGCTGATGTTCGTGGCGAAGCCCTCCACCAGAACGCCGCCCACGAAGCCCACCAGAACCACCCTTGAGTTCCTGTGGAACATCCTGATTCCGGGAACGAAGCCCGAGGGATCCATCCAATCGGGAGGTGTGTCCAGGTCCCGGAACAGGTCGACCAGGGCAGGCGGCGCATCCTTCAGCACGTCTTGATCGCCCTCCATTCCCGCTTCGATGAACCGCCTCTTATCTCTCGCCGAGACAGTCGCCAGCTGATCCATCATGAGGTCTGCCGCCGGATCGCCTATCAGGAGATGGCGCACATAGGCATCTGCCATCTCCGGATCCACAAGGCGGGCCTTCTCATATCCTTCCAGGTAGTCGGAGGGGACGGACGTCACCTCCGCATTCCCGTTCCCGCTGGTGTCCACTCGCGAGCCTATTCTTCTGCTTCCACTCTCAGGTCTGGCAGCCATCCCAGCCAGCGCGGTAGGTACCAGTTCCGGGCGCCCAACACCTCCATGCTGGCCGGCACCAGCACCGACCTCACCAGGGTGGCGTCCAGGAACACCGCCACGGCCAGCCCGAAACCCACCTGCTGGTTGACGATGGTGTCCCCGGCGGCAAACCCTCCGAACACCGCCACCATGATGAGCGCGGCGCCGGTGATCATTCCTCCGGTGGACCGCAGGCCGTAGGCCACCGCCTGTGCGTTGTCACCGGTCTGGTCATAGCGTTCACGAATACGGCTCAACAGGAATACGTGGTAGTCCATGGACAGTCCGAAGAGAATGGAAAACAGGAAAAGGGGAATCCAGGCGTCGATGACCTCAGCCTGCTGGAATCCCAACAAATCGGCGGCGAATCCCCTCTGGAAGACCAGCACCAACAGACCGTAGGTGGCGCCCACCGAAAGCAGGTTCATGATGATTGCCTTGATGGGGATTGCTATGGACCGGAAGACCAGCATCAACAGGATGAAGC
>CAYWGY010000230.1:0-3863 GCA_964458055.1 uncultured Acidimicrobiaceae bacterium
GACCTTCAGGCCCTGGTCGGCGTATGTGATCTGCAGCCACTCGGCCAGCGCCACCACCGCATGCTTGGTCACCGAGTACGCCGCCGCGCCGAAGTTCGTGAGGAGTCCTGCCGCGGAAGCCGTGTGCAGGAGGTATCCCTCGCCGCGGGCCAGCATTCCGGGAAGCACCGCCCGGGCGACGTAGACGTGCGACATGAAGTTGATCTCCCAGATGCGCTGCCAGTCTCCGTCGGAGGTCTCCACTCCCCCCTCCATCCCGATGCCGGCGTTGGCACAGTACAGATCGATGGGACCCAGCCGGTCCTCCACCTCGGTCACCACTGCCTGGGTGTCCGACTCGGAGGCGACATCGGCCGAGAACCACAACCCGCCGATCTCCTCGCCGGTGCGCCGCGCCGCCGCTCCGTCGAGGTCCACCACCGCCACCCGTGCGCCCTCGGAGGCAAACCGACGGCACATGGCCTCTCCGATCCCGTTCCCCCCGCCGGTCACAATTACCACCCTGCCAGCCAGTTCCATATCGCTCCTTTCCTGTCTCCCGTATTCTGGCAGGAATGGAGGTGCCGGTTAAAGAGTGGTAAAAAGGAGGCCCTGCGGGCTTCCCTCCCCCGCCACCGCCACCATAGGTTTTCGCGAGAGGACGCGAAGAGAGGTGTTTTTTTGACCTTCCGGGTTTGAGCTCGGGGTCCGGTGGTGTTTGTAGCTTTTGTAGTATGGGGTGGGTTCGGGGTGGAAGTCAACCTCTTTGTTTCACAAGTTCCTGCGGGAGGTGCGGCGGTGGTACCGGGGTGGAGGGGTGTTCGGGGGTGGCTTCATGGCGAGCTTTCCGCCCTTTCGGCGTACGATCTTCCAGCCGTCGTCGTGGATCTGGTGGTGACAGCTCCGGCACAGGAGGCACATGTTCTCGAGGTCGGTGTGCCCACCGGACTCCCAGTGGACGATGTGATGAGCGTCGCACCAGTCGGGGGGAGCGCCGCAGCCGACGCAGCCGCCGTCACGGGCGGCCAGCACCACCCGCTGGGCTCCAGATGCCCGGCGCCTCGAGCGCCCCAGCCACAGGGGCCGGCCGGGGCCATCGAAGATCGCGGGAAGGATGCCGCCGCCGCAGGCCAGGCGACGCGCCTCTTCCAAGGACACCGGAGTGTCATCGACCAGGCGCGCCCGGGCCAACTCGCCCTTCACGGCGTCGTATTGAGCGATCACCAGGAGATCGGCGGTAGGAGGAGCGTCGACCTTGGTACGGGTCAGCAGGTGCGCCAGAACATCGGCCATGCGCTGTTCCGAACCGGGACGCCGACTCGAGTCCTCCGCTCGCCACAGACGGTCCGCCTCACGGGTCAGCACCGCTTCGACCTGAGCGCCGGTCACCGGGTCCCACCGGGCGTAGAGCACCCTCATCCCGTCGTCCTCGGTGCGGAGGCGGGCGTATCGACGCGCCCTCATGAGACGCCCCGGCGACTCCTTCCTCCGGACCTTTCGCACGGTGCCCACGAACTGGTCGACGGTCTGCTCCTTGGCGGCCTCCACCAACGCCGACTCGTCGATCTCACACCTCCCGGAGACCTGGGCGATCTTGCGAGCATGATCGAAGGTGATCTCGCCCCGCCGAAGAGCGCCCGATGTCTCGGCCAACCGCGAGAGACGGACGGCGGTATCGACCTCCATCCGGCAGCGACCCCGAGACTGGCGGCTCTGGGTCCGCAGGATCCCCACGGCCGCTCCCCGCCCTTCCCGCCGCTCCAACTCGGCCAGCATCTCCGCTTTCAGAGCCGCCACCTCCGCCTCCACCCGGCTGAGCGCTCCCAGCCCCTCTCGCAACCGGACCGCACCGGCGGACCGGACATCGAACCCGGGCGGCACCAACCGCGGCCCATCACCTGTACACATACTCCCAACATGCATCACCACAGTGACAAACCACCCCTCCCGGGGACGGCAAAACTTCACGACATACCGACAATTACCGCGGGAAATGATGACGGGCCTCTCCATCGTAGAATGGGTCTGATGCCGGCCTCCGTGGCCAAGAGCGCCCAGCCGTGGCTGTGAGGCGGGGACCCGGTCCGCTGGCGGCGGTGGCCCTCTCCGCCATCTGGCCGGGCCTGGGACACTTCGGCCACAGGAACGGGCGCGCCCTGTTCCTCACGACCACCACCCTGGCAGCGGCGGCCTACGCCGCCAGCCTCGACACGGCGACGCTGCTGACCTGGGGCGTGACCCTAACTCCGCTGCGCATCCTCGTCGGCGCAAACCTGTGCCTCCTGATCCTTCGCGCCGTCGTTGCGGTGGACGCCTACAAGATCGCGGCCCGCCGCACCCTGCCGATGTCCCGTCACCCCCTGGGCCTGGTGGCGCTGGTCATCCTGGCCGCCGTCATCGCCGCGCCCCACTTTCTGGCCATCCGCTTCACCATGGCACAGATGTCACTCCTAACGGGGGTGTTCGACACCACCGAGGTCCAGACCGCCGCACCCACGCCGCTTCCCACCACGACCACCACACCTCCGGAGACAGCGACACCACCGTCGACCACCTCGCCGCCGACCACCAGCACCACCACAACCACCACCCCGCCCTCCTGGGACGGCGAACGCCGCCTCACCATGGCCCTCCTGGGAAGCGACGCCGGATTCGACCGCTACGGCGTCAGGACCGACACCGTGATCGTGTTGACCATCGATGTGGCCACCGGCGACGCCGTTGCCTTCAGCATCCCCCGCAACTGGCACTTCGTCACCTTCCCCGCGGGCACCCCCGCATCCGAACGCTGGCCGTACGGCTACCCGGGCATCCTGAACGAGATCTACGGGCTCGGACTGGCGCACCCCGACGCCTTCCCGGGCGTGGAGGACACCGCCGGCCACGCCGTCAAATCCGCCCTCGCCCAGCTGACCGGACTCCACATCCAGTACTACGTCCTCGTCGACATGGTCGGCTTCGTCAGGACCATCGACCTCTTCGACGGCATCGACATCCATGTCACCGAGTCGATCAACGACCGGATCAAGCCCATCACCGAGGACGGTCCCCCCATAGACATCGTCGTCGAACCGGGTCACCACCACTTCGACGGCCTCACCGCGCTCGGCTACGTCCGCTCCCGAACCCAGAGCACCGACTGGAACCGCATGACCCGCCAGCGCTGCGTTGTCGGCGCGCTGATCGACCAGGTCCCGACCGCAGAGGTGATCTACCGATACGGAGACCTCACCGAGATCATCTCCGACCACGTCGACACCGACATCCCACTCGACCGCCTGGACGAACTCATCGAGATCGCCGGCAGGCTCGACACCTCCCGGATCACCAGCGTCAACTTCATCCCGCCCGAGTTCCCACCCGGCGACGCTCCCATCATCGCGGTCCGCCAAGCCGTCATACAGGCACTCCTTTCCGGCCCGGACCAGGACCGGCCCACTCTCTCGGGCAGTTGCAGGCAACCACCGGAGAACACTCCCCTCAGGCCATGAAGGAGGACCCCAGAGAGAGAGCCGGCCTCTCTGGCAGTGTGCCCGCCTACCAGCAGCGAAGATCGTTCAGCACAGGCTCGATTCCATCGATCTCGAAACGCATGTCATGGGCCTCTTCGGCGAATCCATCCCATATCCTCACCCAGAGCGATCCGGCTCCAGCCTCCATCATCCGTGTGATGAACTCGGTGGTGTCCCCGTAGGCAAAGATCACCGAGTTCAAGTCCTCGTCGCTCCACCACCACTCTGCTGTGGCGCTAGCCATTTCGGTGGTCCTGTATTGGACGACAACGTCTCCTTCATCACCGATGTCGCTCTGGATCAACCAGTCGGTTATGAGGAAGATGCCGTCGTTGGCTGAATCGGATATCCCACACCTCACCACCAGGATGG
>CAYWGY010000231.1:0-3845 GCA_964458055.1 uncultured Acidimicrobiaceae bacterium
AGATGTCCCAGATGTCCTCCTTGGCCCCCCGGGCAGCCTGGGTCAGGACGGCGGTTACTCCCTTGGTAGTGATCATGGCCACCCGCGGCAACCGCCTCTGGATGAGAGCGTTGGTGCCCAGGGTGGTCCCATGGGCGAATGAGCGAAACCTTTTACCGGCGGCGCCGGCCTCTTCGAGAGCGTTGAAGACTCCCGAGAACCCGTCGGGGGTGGTGGGCGTCTTCACGACCTTCACCTCTCCCGACGGGTCGATCATCACCCAATCGGTGAAGGTCCCGCCGATGTCCACGCCGATCCTGTATTCGGCCATCAGATCCCCAGGTAAGCCCGCCGCACCAGATCACTCTCCAGCACGGCCTCGGTGTCACCGCTCTCCACCACGATGCCCGATTCCATCACATAGGCTTTGCGCGCCAGTTCCAGCGCCAGGAAGGCATTCTGCTCGACCAGCAGCACCGTCAGGCCTTGGCTATTCATATCTTGGATGATCTCGGCCAGATGATCGATGATGATGGGAGCCAGGCCGGCGGAGGGCTCATCCAGGAGCAGGAGGCGAGGTTTCGCCATCAGGGCACGGGCTATTGCCAGCATCTGCTGCTCCCCGCCGCTCAGGGTGCCCGCCCGCTGGCGGGCCCACTCGGAAAGCCGGGGAAAGAAATCGAAGGCCCGTTCCAAGCGCTCCTCGAATTCGTCCTGTTCCTTCACCATGTGGGCGCCCATCTCCAGGTTCTCGAGCACCGTCATGGCCGGGAACAGTTCCTTTCCCTGGGGTACGTGGCCGACTCCCAGGGCTACTATCTCGTGAGGCCTGAGGTTGTCGATTCTCCGGCCCTCGAATGCCATGGTCCCGCTCCGGGGCTTCAGCACCCCCGACACGGTCAGCAACAGAGTGGTCTTCCCCGCCCCGTTGGCGCCGATCACCGTCACCAGTTCCCCTTCGTCTACGGTGATAGAGACGTCGAAAAGCACCTGCACCCGCCCGTAGGCAACATTGAGTGAACTGATCTCAAGCGCCACGACGCCTCCCCAGATAGGCGGTGACCACATCCTCGTTGCCCACTATCTCCTCGGGAGTCCCCTCGGCGATCTTCGCCCCGAAATTCAGGACGGTTATCCGGGTGCATATGTTGGTGATGAGCCTCATGTTGTGCTCCACCAGAAGAATGGTCACACCATCGCTGCGCAGAGTCCTGATCAGGTCCATCAGGTAGACGGCCTCCTCGGGATTCAGGCCGGTGGCGGGTTCGTCCAACAGCAGCATCCTGGGGTTTGCCGCCAAGGCGATGGCAATCTCCAGGTAGCGGTGCTCCCCCGCGGAGAGGTCACGGGCCATCGAGTCAATCCGATGCTCCAACCCGACAAACCCCAATAGTTCCCGGGCGCGCTCCTCCATCTCAGCGCACTGACGCCGGTGTCTCCGGGACTTGGTCAGCGCCCCCACCAGGGAAGTGGGATTAGCCAGGTGGCTGCCGTGAAGGACGTTGTCCTGAACGGTGAGGTTCTCGAAGAGAGTGGTGATCTGGAAAGTCCGGATCAACCCTGTGGCAGCCAACTCATGGGGTTGGGCGGCGGTCACCTCTTCACCCTGGTAGGCCACCGAACCGCTGGTGGGCTTCAGGTATCCCGTTATCAGGTTCAGTGCGGTGGTCTTTCCCGAACCGTTGGGTCCTATCAGACCCATGATCTCCCCCTCTTCGACTGTCAGGTCCAACCCATCGACCGCCGACAGACCGCCGAACAGCTTGGTGAGCCCGGTCGTCTCCAGTATCGCCATGGCTACTCCGAATCTCCCCTTCCCGGCTCTCCGGTCGCCGGCGTGACATCCCCTCGGGCGCGTCCGCCTTCCACCGCCCGGCGGGCCACCTTTCTGAGTGCGGGAAACACGCCGCTGGGCATGAAGAGCACCACCAGCAGCAACACCGCTCCGAATATCACGAAACGGTACTCCTGCAAGACCCGGAGCCACTCACTAACCAGCACGAACACCGTCGCGCCCAGCACCGGACCCCACAGGGTACCGACCCCTCCCACCAGCACCGTTATCAGGAAGATGAACATGTACTGCAGCCCCAGAAGGTTGGGGTTCACGAACCGGAAGTGGTGGGCGTACAGCGCTCCCGAGAAACCCACCAGGGCGCATGCCAGCGCGAATGCGAACACATAGTATTTCGTCGCTGCCACTCCGATCGACCTGGCGAGATCCTCGTTCTCGTGAATGCTGCGCACCGCCCGCCCGAAACGGGAGCGCCTCAGCCTCGACAGCAGGAACACGATCACCAACAACACCAGCAGGGCAAAGTAGAAATAGGACAACTCCGAGCGTATCTCCCATCCGAAAATGCTGGGAGGCGGTACCTGACGCAGGCCCGACGGGCCGCCGGTGACGGGCCTCCATCTCAGCGCAACCGTCCAGGCCAGCACGCCGAACCCGAGGGTCACGATGGCCAACTCCAGGCCGCGGGTCCTGCGTAGGGCGATGTAGCCGATCAGCAAGCCCACCAGACCTGCCGCCACCGGGGCGGCCAGGAAACCGATCCAGGGCGAGATCCCCAGATCCAACGCCAGCTTGGCGGACACATAGGCGCCGAACCCCCAGAAGGCGGCGTGCCCGAAGGAGAACTGTCCCATCTCACCCATGATGTAATCCAGGCTGAGCCCTGCCACCGCATATATGACGATCAGCACCAGCAACCCGCGGTTGTAGGCATTGGTGAAGACAAACAGAGGCACCAGCACGGCGACCATCAGAACAGGAACACCGAACCAGAGTCCCGCGGAATTCCTCAGGCGCACCTCATCGCCTCCCGAACAATCCCTGGGGGCGCAACAGCAACACGACGATCATCACCACATACAGATAGCCCTGCCGGTAGTAGGTGGAGACGAACTGACCGAAGAGAGCCTCGGTCAGACCCAGGAACAGACCGACCGCCACCGCTCCCCCCACATTGCCCCTTCCCGCAACAATGACCACTGCGAAACCGGTGATGAGAAGGGGCTGGCCCAGGTTGGGCGATGCAGCCGAGATCAGTACGATCAACACGCCGGCCAGCGCCGCCAGGCCGGAAGCAACAATCAGGGTGGCGTCATACACCGCCGTGGTGTTGATCCCCACCAGGCGAGCCCCCAGCAGGTTCTGCCCGGTGGCCCGGGTCTTCTTTCCCAGCCTGGTGCGGGTGAGCATCAGGTAGAGAGCAAGGACAGCCGCGAAGCAGACCCCCACCAGAAGAATGTGTGCAGTGGTCATGTATATGCCTCCCACCTGCACGACCTCGTTGAACGGCCGGTCCACCCCCTTGGGCGATGATCCCCACACCACCAGGCTGCCATTCAACAGCACGAAACTAAGGGCCACGGTCGAGAGGATCACCACCAATTCCGACTGGCCCAGGAACGGTCGAACCGCCACCCGGTTCACAAGGAAACCGGCCAGGGCCATCACCGCCACCACCACCACCCCTGCGGCGAAGTAGTTCAATCCCACCACATTGGTCACGGTGAAAAGAAGCATGGCGCCCAGCATGGTCAGTTCACCGTGGGCCATGTTGATCACCCTCATCACTCCGAAGACCAGGCTGAGCCCGGCCGCGAAGATCACGTATATGGAGCCGTTGAGAAGCCCGTTCCACAGTTGCTGGCCCAGAATGTCCCAGTTCATCCGCCGGACCTCGCCGGTTCTTCAACCATCAATCGGGAGACACGAGACCGAACCATGGCTAGCCGTAGATCGGCACCCTGTTGTCGAAGCGGATGGCCGATATCTCTTCGGAGATCTCCTCGGCGAACGCCTTGAGGACCGGGCCGTAGACATTCTGCAGGGTGTGGATGTCGGCCCTGGTGGCCAG
>CAYWGY010000232.1:0-3743 GCA_964458055.1 uncultured Acidimicrobiaceae bacterium
TGGCTACACCGATGAACCGGGCCGCTGGGATCACTGGCCTTCCGGGCAGTGTGGCGTTGCGCCCTTGGAGGACTCGGCCGAGGGAACCCTGGTGGTGGACGCCGGAGACGCCCTATTGCCGATGGGAAAGTACGTTGAACAACCCATCCGCATCGAAATGCGTGAGGGGAGCATCGTCTCGATCGAGGGTGGCGCCGATTCTCGACTCTTGAAGGACTTCTTCGAGTTGCCGAAGGACAAGCGTGCCTATGGCCTCTCCCACATCGGCTGGGGATTCGAGCACCGCGCCAACTGGAACGCCCTCGGGCTCCGCTTTTGGGAAGGTGGGGGAGTGATGGACACCGAGAGCTACTACGGCAACATGCTGATCGCCTTCGGTGCCAACTTCTTCCGCAAACTTGGCGGTGAGAACAGGGTGGACTTCCACTTCGACATCCCCACCCGCAACCACTCGATAGCGGTGGGGGACACCCAGATCATCGACCGGGGCCGCTTTGTGGTGCCCGGGTTCGAGTTGGAGTAGGCGGGAACTGCGCGCCATGCGGCTCAAAGATAAAGTAGCGGTGGTGACCGGGTCCTCCCGTTCCATCGGGAGGGCCATCGCCCTGGGATACGGCCGGGAGGGCGCCAAGGTGGTGGTCAATTACGTGAGTGATCAGGGAGCGGCCTCCTCTGCCGTGGCGGAGATCGAAGCAATGGGCTCCGAAGCCATCGCTGTGCAGGCCGACACCTCTTCGTCGGCCGATGTCGCCAACCTGATATCTTCGGCGGTCGATAGTTTCGGTCGCATCGACATCCTGGTTAACAACGCCGGGATCCTGATTCGTACTCCCATCCTGGAGATTGAAGAGTCCGAATGGTACCGGATAATGGAGGTGAATCTTAAAGGGTTCTTCCTGTGCTCCCAGGCGGCCGCCAAGCAGATGGTGGCCCAGGGAGACGGCGGCGTGATCATCAACATGTCGTCGGCCGGCGACACCCTGGCCGGAAAGAACCTCACCCACTACTGCGTGGCCAAGGGGGGAGTGCGCATGCTCACCCGCCAGTTGGCATTCGAACTGGCCCCCTACAAGATTCGGGCAAACGCCATAGCTCCCGGCCTGATCGAGACCGACCTGAACCGCCACGACCTGGCCGAGCCGGAGTTCCGGGATTATCGCCTCTCGATGATCCCGCTGGGCATCATCGGCGTTCCCGAAGACATAATCGGAGCGGCTGTCTTCCTTGCCTCCGAGGAGTCCCGGATGGCCACCGGCGCCACCATCTACCTGGACGCCGGGCAGACCATTGCTTGAGCGGCTTGGCAGATGTGGTCCTTCGCCGCCGGACAGGAAAGCCCACGGTGTTGCTTTGATCAGACTCTTTTGACTTTGGATGCTTGAGCGGCAATGCCGTCCAGCACGTCTACCACATCTTGGCTGATCTCAGAAGGATCCAGATAATCAACCAGTTGGTGGTAGTTCCTCTTCCTCAAGAGGGGTAGCCTCCTTAGGGAGTCCGCAAGAGCATCCAACGCCGGTTCCATGAACTCCTCGCTAACCCTGGTGTTCATCCAATACTGATGTTCAGGATTGCGAAGAGCTATGGGAGGGACCAGGTCCTCAATTATGCCCTTCATGATCTCACCCCACCGCAGGGATTCGGACTCTTCGAAGATGCTGGCCATGTCCTCTCTTGGATTGGGCTTGATCACTGAATCCCTTCCTCTGGCTCTGGCGTATCGAGGAAGGGTTATCTGGGGGAGAAGATAATTCTCTATTTCACGGCGAGGCCACATTTGCTCCCATAGTGGCCCTTTGAAGTCCAAGTCGTCACCATCCAAATGATCGAACAAGGCGAATCCTCTCAGATCCGGTTTGGCTTCCCGCAGGCCAAAGAAGTGGGAACGAGCTGCCTTTACGTGGTTGCCAACTTCCCGTACGAATGGTCTCTCCAGTGCCAGCGCGGCATCGTGCCCGCACCCAGGCCATCAACCAGCTGCACGCTCTGGTGGTTACCTGTCCCGACCAGGTCAAATACCAACTCAAGCGACTCGACCCCAAAGCCCGGGTGAAGGTCTGTGCCGCCTATCGTCCAGGCAAAGACCACACCACCGTCACCTACGCCAAAGTGGCCCTGCGTCTGTTGGCCCGCCGATATCAGGCTCTCACCAAAGAGATCCGAGAACTGGACACCCGGATTCGTGGTCTCTGCGTCCGGGCCAATCCGGCGCTGGCGGCCGCTCCGGGGATCGGCCCGGACAGCGCCGCCACTTTGTTGATCACAGCCAGGGACAATCCCGAACGTATGCGTTCGGAAGCGTCGTTCGCTGCGTCGTGCGGCGCAAGCCCCGCCCAGGCGTCGTCGGGACGTATCGTCCGCCACCGACTCAACGGCGGCGGTGACCGCCAAGCCAACAATGCTCTGTGGCGGGTGGCCACCCTAGGTACCTGCGGAGACAAGCAACCGCCTTGTTTGAGGCCACCCGGCAAGGCTATGGCCGGTTGGTGAGGTGGGCCGATGAACACACCCGGGCCACCGGTGGGTTGGTCGGTGGCTAGATAGCTGGGTGAGTGGTTCCTTGCACAGCTCTAACCAGAGCTATCAAACCCCCTCCCTCCCCAAACAAGATGCGCATTTTCCGAACAGAGCGAATCGGAGAGCAAGATCGACCAAGTTGGCACCGATCGCATAGTCGAAGTCACCGAGGCTCGGGGGGACCTCCGAAGGGAACTCCAGGACATGCAGGTGGGTTTGGTGCGGATCGTTTGGACTGCGGTGGTCACCTTGGGAGCGGGATCCTGTTGTGCTTCTTCTAACTGCGGTTTGATGGCCGACTCGGTTGGCGGAGCAGGTTCCAGAGCCGGAAGGAGAACTGGAAGAGGCGGATCGGGCCACCTGGCCCGGCAATCCGGCGCTACAGGCGATCCCTGGAGGTCCCCTTTGAACCCAGGCGATCCGCCTACCGGGGTGTCCACCTGCAGATGCTGGGAATGTAGGCAGTACAAGTGGGTTTCTCCCTTGTCCCGGCGCAGTTCAGTTTGAGATCCTTGCTGGACCGAACCCTGAATGTCCCAACGCGAACACCACTATCCGGTGCTCCACGAACGGGCTAATTCGGCTGGGGATTGAAGGAGGTGTTTCCCACACCCCACATGTTGGGCTGAACGGCAACGCCGTGAATGAACAAGGCTGCCTCTGCGCGGGTAGCGTCACGTTCGGGACAGAACAGATTGGTCCCGCATCCCGGGGCGACCTCGAACCCTGTCAGCCAGGCCACGCTGGTCCCAAAATACCTGTCGGGGTTCACATCCGCAAAGGAAGTGATGGGTCCCACATAGTCGGCCTCCACATGCCGATACAAAAGGGTGGCCATTTGCCCCCTTGTGATGTGGTGCTCCGGACAGAATTGCCAGTTGGGATCTCCAAGCTCACCTTGTGTGCAACCCGCGGTCACCCCGTTGAAGGCCGCCCAACCGATCGCCTCGTCAGCATAGACGCCTTGCCTGACATCAGAGAAGGCCTCTGATCCGGTGTAAAGGGGAGTGGGTCGACCTGCCGCCCTCCAGAGGAAGGCAACGAATTCTTGGCGGGTCAGGTTCCGCTCCGGGCAGAACAGCATCGTGGAGCATCCTGAGGTGATCCGGTGGGAGATCATCCAGGACACTGCCAACTCGTACCAGATACCCTCCGGGACGTCGTCGAAGATCTCGGATGCCGGCGGTGGTTCGTCGGCCTCAACAGCAATGAACAACGGCGTTATC
>CAYWGY010000233.1:0-1150 GCA_964458055.1 uncultured Acidimicrobiaceae bacterium
TCCACTTCCGCAAAATCCCGGACCCTCCCGTTTCCGAATCGAACCCGGGGGGTGACCTTGGTTCCCGCCAGGAATTCCCGCGACGCCAGGATGACGTCTCCGAGAACCGCAGTGGCGGTTGGCCGGCCTCCCGCGCCCGGACCAAGGAACAGGAGTTCGCCGATTGATGGGCCCTCCAGGAATACTCCGTTGTTGGCTCCCCTGATCAGGGCGAGGGGATGGTTGGCCGGAACCAGGGTGGGATGCACCCTCACTGCCGGGCCCCGGCCGGATGTGTCGGCCACGGCCAGGAGCTTGATGTGATAACCCAGTTGGCGGGCGAACTCGATGTCGGCGGTGGCCAGGCTGGTGATGCCTTCCCGGTGGACCTCTCCGATGTTGACCCACTGACCGAAAGCCAGCCCGGCGAGGATGGCCGCCTTGGCGGCAGCGTCCCTCCCGCTCACATCGGCGGTCGGGTCGGCTTCGGCGTAACCGAGTCTCTGCGCCTCCGCCAGGGCCTCCCCGTATGGCATCCCCCCGGTATCCATGGCGCTCAGGATGAAATTGGTGGTCCCGTTGACTATTCCGGTGACCCGTTCGATCTTCTCTCCGGCCAGTGACTCCGAGAGGGGCCTGATAAGGGGGATCCCTCCCCCCACTGCGGCCTCGAACAGTAACGAGACCCCCTTGGCCGCAGCCCGGGTGAAGAGTTCGGGCCCGTGGAGCGACAGCATTTCCTTGTTGGCCGTTATCACCGGTTTGCCCAGGTCCAGGGCGGAGAGGACCAACTCCCTGGCCGGGTCCACTCCTCCCATCAACTCCACCACCAGGTCGACCCCGGGGAGAGAGACCAACTCGTCGGGCCGGTCGGTGACGAATCGGGTGGGGAACGGCCGCGACTTGGTGAGATCGCGCACCGCCACCCCCCTGAGCCGGAGGGCGATCCCCGATTTCGCCAGGATTGCCTCCCGGTCTTCGAGAAGACGCCTGGCCAGTTCGCCGCCGACCGTGCCTCCTCCGAGGATGCCTACACCGATTTCCATAGCCGGAATGCTAGGCGGGCGCGGGTAGCCTTCGGCAAACCGAGACCACCCCGGAGGACCCGATATCATGGCCGGACCCCTGCCTTCCTATCTGCTTCCCGCCACGGCCGAGTCCGTTGACGGGC
>CAYWGY010000233.1:1160-3740 GCA_964458055.1 uncultured Acidimicrobiaceae bacterium
GTGGGGTAGGTGGTGGTTGCGGTCGTTTTGGGGGGGCGCCTGGTGGTGGGCGGGTGCGACTTGGAGGAACTGGCGGAGCGTTACGGCACGCCGGTGTTCGTATATGACGAGGAGCATTTGCGCCGCCGCTGCCGGGAGGCGTTGGCGGCATTCGGGGGAGAGGTCGTCTACGCCGCCAAGGCCTTCCTGTGCGTCGCCATGGCAAGACTGGTGGAGTCCGAGGGCCTGGGTCTGGACGTGGCCACCGGAGGAGAACTGGCTGTGGCTCTGAGGGCGGGTTTTCCTCCCGACAGGATGGTGTTCCACGGCAACAACAAGTCCACCGGCGAACTGGTGATGGCGGCCGAAGCGGGGGTTGGAAGGGTGGTGGTGGACTCCTTCGACGAGATGGACCGGATCGACAGGCTCCATGCACGGGGAGGGATGTCCCCGGTGGATGTTCTCATTCGCATCACCCCGGGAGTCGACGCCCACACGCACGAGTTCATCGCCACCGGCCATGACGACACCAAGTTCGGCTTCGCCGTGTCGACCGGCGCCGCCGCCGAGGCGGTGTCAAGAGCCGAGAGGTCTCCTTCCATGCGAGCCCGTGGGATCCATGCCCACATTGGCAGCCAGATCTTCCGCCTGGAGTCTTTCCGGGAAGCAGCGCGCATCGTGGCCGGAATGGCCCGGCTCCTCGGCCTGGAGGAACTCTCCATGGGGGGCGGCCTGGGAGTCCCCTATGTCGAGGGCGAATCGGCCCCCACCATTTCACAATGGGCAGAGGCGGTGGTTGAGACCGTACGTTCCGCGGGGGTGGAGGGACCCATCATGGTCGAGCCGGGAAGGGCCATCGTGGCCGGAGCGGCCGTCACCCTCTACAGGGTGGGGACGATCAAGAAGGTGGAGGGAGTCCGGACGTTCCTGGCGGTTGACGGCGGAATGAGCGACAACCCCCGTCCGGTCCTCTACGGGAGCGGTTACGAGGTGTTCCTGCCCCGGGCGGTGAAGGCTCCGAGAGAGCGGGAGGTGACGGTGGTGGGCAAGCACTGCGAGAGCGGAGACCGGCTGGTGGCCTCGGGATGGGTGCCGAACGAGCTAAGGGTTGGCGACATCATCGCCACCCCTGTCACCGGCGCCTACGGACACTCGATGGGTTCCAACTACCAAAAGGTCCCCCGACCGCCGGTGGTCTTCGTGGCCGACGGCAAGTCCCGCCTGGTGGTACGGCGAGAAGAATACGAGGACATGCTTCGCTTGGAAGTGGGTTCATAAAGGCGGTGAATCCATGGGCTTTGCGCATCTGATGACAGTATTGGTGGAGTGCGATGCATGCCAATCGACGAAGTCTTCCACAGCCCCCCCCTGGTGCGATCGTCCTCAACTAGCTTTAGGGCCTCTTCGCTCCGTCAACCGGCAATTGAGGAGTATCCCTTCCGCCGACTGTGGTCATATTGCGCTAGTGCTCTTGATTATAGTCGCAAGTGTCTGGACGACTGGGCGAAAAGCGCGGAATGCCTCTATCTCCATTTGGTTCTCTTGCACCCAATTGTAGAAACCCATCTTGTCGAACTTCCGAATAATACTCACCGCGCCATAACTATCCCGTTGTTCTTTCTCGACGTAAAAACGCTTATCAAACAGGCTTTCCGGTAACAGATTCTCGATACCTTTCTCTATAGTCCGATTGTCGGGATTCTTGGTAATGGAGCGGACAAAAATATTGCCGACCTGCTCGTCTGACCTATTGGCATCATGATCATACAACAACACAGTTAGCCTCTGCTCCGATGGGTTCATCCGCGTTAAAACGCTCCATGTACTATTCAAGCCTGAGATGCCACCTCCTCTTGTACCGGTGGTCTGAGGGTGGCCGACTTCCTCAATATCTACGGTTTCTAGCAGTTCTTGCTCGCCTAGCATTTTGAGGGCATGCCTCAGATGAAGCGCATCTGTTTTTCCTTCAGTCAACACTAGAGGTCGTTCGCTTTTGGCGCGTAAGGCTCTCAAGTATTCCTCGTGCCGCGTGGTCTCAAGAAAATACTGGTAAGAGTCTTCAAACTCGGAGAATCTCTGGGCCGTAATAAGAGTGGCTTCAGGCATTTCCCGACATTCAAAGCCGTCTGTCCCAAACTCGGCTTCCATCCCCAACAAAAATAAGGGGGAGTGGGTGGTCACTATGAATTGAACATTGGGCAACATAGCAATGAGTTTTGGAAGAACTTCCCTTTGAAGTTGGGAGTCCAGATGGGCGTCTATTTCATCGACCAGAGCTATACCTCGAATACTAGCTAGATTCATTGCCTTGTTGGAATCTGTGATGTCCGCGTACCGGATAATGGTAGCAAAGAGATTGAATAGAACCGCTTGGCCTGCCGACAAATGTGATAGCGAATTCAGTATGGTACCAGACGTTGTTCTTATGGCTACCCGGTATGGAGACGATCTACTGCCTACAATGATTTGTGCTTGGGAGTCACACAGGATGTGCTGCAGGATGGCATTTACGTTATCAAGACCCTGACGGGCGGGGAGGAATCCCATTGAATTATCTGTGAGGCGCACTTGGAGCGGTGCAGTTGTAAATGAAGTCCTGGA
>CAYWGY010000234.1:0-3733 GCA_964458055.1 uncultured Acidimicrobiaceae bacterium
GACCGTGACCACCGAGGCTTCGACTACTACCACCGCTGCCGCGACGACCACCACTACGGTTCCTCCCACTACCACCACCACCGCTCCTCCCACTACCACCACCACGGTTCCTCCCACTACCACCACGACGGTTCCTCCCACAACCACTACCACCGTTCCTCCCACAACCACCACGACTGCTCCGACCACCACGACCACCGAGGCTCACAATCGTCCGGCTGCCCCCGACTTCACCCTGCAGTTGGGAGCGGGTGGGACCTTTACCCTTTCGGCCGAACCTCGGCCGGTGTTCATGGTGTTCTGGGCGGAGTGGTGACCGGCGTGCCAGCGGGAGTTGCCCGTTGTCGACGGCCTCGCCGCCGAATACCAGGATCGGGTGGCTTTCGTGGCACCGGCGTGGAAGGCCAACCTGTCCGCGACCACCCGCAGGGCGAACTCGCTGTTGAGGTCCGGGGCGGTGATGTGGGGGCTGGATGAGCAGCAGCGGATCTTCTCCGCCTACGGGGTCGGTTACCAGCCGGTAACCGTCCTGATCGGTGCGGACAAGACCATTGTGCACACTTACTTCGGCGCTCAGGGATCGTCCACACTGAGGGCGGCGGTCGAAGAGTTGCTGTCCGTATCCGGCTAGCCGGCCGGACAACAGAGGGGGGTAGGTACCCTGCGCGGCGGTCCGTGCGGCCGACCGGATAGAGTTCACCTCTCATGAGACTGTGGGAATGGCTGCTGACGGGTGTTTGCGCCCTGGCCGTGGTGTGGCCGGCGTTGGAGGGTCGCAGGCTGTACCGGGGAGTCATGTCTACCATCCTCCTGGCGGTTCTGGTTCTCCAGTTCTCTCTGGAGGGGTTCCGGTGGCAACTATGGGGTCTCTATGGCGTCACGGCGGGAATGGTCCTCGGAGACCTGCTGATCGGAGGTCGGGAATTGGTCTCGTACCAGCGCGTCCGCCGGGTCGTGCTGGGGTTGCTGGGGGTCTTCTTGGTGGTGGTGCCTCTGTGGGCCCTCCCGATCATC
Source organism: uncultured Acidimicrobiaceae bacterium (assembly GCA_964458055.1). Taxonomy (GTDB): domain Bacteria; phylum Actinomycetota; class Acidimicrobiia; order Spongiisociales; family ZC4RG35; genus Bin76. The sequence goes on from CAYWGY010000234.1 coordinate 1,015, forward strand.
GAGATTCCCCTTCCCAGCGGGCCATACCAGGTGGCGACAACCAGCGTGGAAGTCCGCAGTTCGGAAAGGGTTGAGGCCTACGGTCCCAGCCCGGGAGACTTCCGCCGGGTGATGGTCCAGGTCTGGTACCCGGGGATTGTGGACGAGGGAGCAGAACCCCTCACACCGTGGATAGCCGACCTGGATGAGGTCGGGTCGGGCCTCGCCGATGCGCTGGGGATTCCACAGTTCTTCTTCGACCACACCGGCTACACGCCTTCCCACAGCTACGGGGAGGCCACCTTCTACCAGGGGAGAATCCCGGTGATCCTCTACTCCCATGGCTGGAGGCTCTTTCGCAACGCAGCCATGAACCAGATGGAGTCACTCGCCAGCCACGGCTATCTGGTGATCTCGGTGGACCACACCTACGGGTCGGTGAGCACGGTCTTCGGCGACGGGATGGTGGCCGGACTGGACCCCGAAGCGCTGCCCGATCCCGACGAGGTTGAAGATGAGGCGTTCGAGGAGGCGGCCATCCAACTGCTGGAGACCTATTCCGAGGACATACTCATGGTCATCCAGGGACTTCGGGAAGGTCCCGACGGCCCATTCGGGTCGCTGGCCTCGATCGCGGACCTGGATCGTGTGGGAATCTACGGCCACTCCATGGGAGGCGGGGCGGCTGTGAGGACTTGCCTCGTGGAGACGACCTGCAAGGCGGTGGCGGCCCTTGACGGGTGGGTGGAACCGATCGTGGCGTCGGAGCTTTCGGGAGAGTTGAATGTGGCGTCGATGTTCATACGGTCGGATCCCTGGCGGGAAATGGAGAACGACCAGGTACTGCGAGGGCTGGTGGAACGCAGCAACCGCCGCACCTACTGGATCGGGATCGAGAACGTCGTCCACAGCGACCTGACGCTGGCGCCCATCTTCTCTCCCCTGACCAGCCGCCTGGGCTTCCGCGGTTCCATGCCCGCCGCGCAGGTCTTCGCCATCCTGGACCGCTACCTGGTGGCGTTCTTCGATCGCCACCTGGCGGGAGTGGGAGGCCGGGACCTGACCAGTTCTCCTCCATCGGGGGTCCTGTTCGAATTGATCCCCTGAGGTCAGGGTTGACGACGCCTACCCGGACGGGTCGGCGCCCAGAATCCGGTCAAGTTCCTCGCCGAGCATTAGAGCGTTCGAGGGACCGGTTATCCGCTGGGTCACGGTGCCGTCCGGTCCGACAAAGTAGGTTTCGGGTACCCCGAAGACCCCGTAGGAGATGGCGGTACGGCTGCCGGGATCGGCAACATACCGCACGAAAGGCGAGACGCCCATCTCGTTGATGAAGGCGATGGCGTCTTCGTCCCGGTCCTGGTAGGCGACCTGGAACATCCGGACTCCCGATGCCGCGAATGCCTCGGCCACGGCATTCAGGTCGGCGTGTTCGAAGCGACACTCCAGGCACCATGAGGCGAAGAAGTTGATTACCGTGACCCGCGCCTGCGGATCGGGAAGGATGGCTTCTCCGGGAGAGCCCAGCAGGGGAAGGCTCAACACCGGGGCGGGAGTCCCGATCAGGGGCGACGGCGCGGTCTGTGGATCACCGCCGAGCCGGGATGCGAAGACCCCGGCCAGCACCGCTGTCGTGATCACGACTGCCCCTGCCAGAATGATCCCGGCCCGGCCCGCCCTGCTTTTCACTGGCACCGCTCCCCGGAGCGGGCGGCGTCCAGTTCCGATGCCACCCCGGTCTCGTCGGGCATGGATTCGAGGACCCTCTCCAGCAACGAGACGGCTTCTCCGGGTTGGTCGGCGCCGCACCACAGCACGATGGCCTTGAAATACAGGGCCTGGGGATGGTCGGGCACTGCCGCCAATGCCCTGTCCAGGGTCTCGATCGCCAGTGGGACTTCCCCCGAGCCGGCCCAGGCCATCCATCCCAGGCGGCTCAGGGCCTCTGCCGCTTCCCCGGCAGTGGGCTCTCTCTCCAGTACCTCACGGTAGTGACCGAAAGCCCCTGAGAAGTCCCCGGCCTGGAAGTAACGCCTGGCCAGAGCCAGACGCATGCCGTTTATCTGGGGGTGCTCGGCGTTGGCGGTTATCACGGCTTCCATCGTCTCGTTCGAATACAGCGAGGGATCGAAGGCGTCGTCTTCCCCGCCGGGCTGATCACGGGGCTCGACGAACCATCCAACCGAGACCACCAGCGCAATGGCCGCCACTCCCAGCAAGGCCACCACAATCACCCGCCCCCGACTCCAGAAGCCTGTCGGGGCGTCCCGAGAAGCCTGAGGGGGCGCCGGGGTGTGCACCGATGTCCCGGATCTTGATATCTCCTCCCGGGCCTCCTCGATCTCTCGCAGGTATGTCCTCCGCAGGCGATCCGCACTGTCCGGGGGGATCTCGCCGTCCAGGATCTGACGCTCCAACTCCTCCAGATCCCGGGAGGCCTGCGCCAGCCGAGCCTGCCATTTGGCCGTGCCGGTCACGGTGGATCGCCACCCGATGGGGGAGGGGCAGGCCTTCGAAGGCGGGAGACTGCCAGCACCGCTCCCGTCCCCAGGGCGGCGGCGGGCAGGGCCCAAAGCAGGATGGTCGAGGGTTCCAAGGGAGGGTCCAGCAAATGCGAGTCCGGATAGGAGGTTGACAGCCGGTCCAGGATCTGGGAGTCGGATAGCCCTTGGGTTATCAGGTCCCGCACGTGGACCATCATGTCGGCCGCGTAGGAACTGGGTGACTCGGCGATGGACTC
>CAYWGY010000235.1:0-2974 GCA_964458055.1 uncultured Acidimicrobiaceae bacterium
GTTGGGGGGATCGCCTCCCCGATGGACCCTCTCCCGCTACGGACTCTTCACCGTAGCCGTGTCACCCCCTTGCCAACCCCCACGATTGCGAATCGGGCTGTTGGTGTGCGATCACGTCCTCCCCGAATTCCTGTCCATAGCCGGAACCTACCAGGACATGTTCACCACGCTCTTCTCGGGGCGGAGAGAGATCGAACTCATCCCTTACGACCTGCTCCGCGGTGACTATCCCGAAAGCCCCGACGAATGCGACGGATGGATGTCGACCGGCTCCAAGTGGTCGGTGACCGACGACGAGCCCTGGATCGGGTGGTTCGCCGACTTCGTCAGGCGTTTGCACGAGGAACGGTCCCCCCACGTCGGGGTGTGCTTCGGTTCCCAGATGATCGCCCATGCCCTGGACGGGGAGGTGGCCCTCCGGGCCGCGGGATGGGGAGTGGGCGTGGCGGAAACGAAGGTCACGGGACAATCCCGCTGGATGGTCCCCCGGGGGGACTCTTACCGGGTTGTGGTCAGCTACCAGGACCAGGTCACCAAGCTCCCATCCCACTCCCGCCTGCTGGCCGCCACCGACCACTGCCCGGTCTCCATGTACACGACCGGAGACCACTTCCTGGGAATAGGCGGTCACCCCGAGATCCCGATTCCATATGTCAGAGCCCTGATCGAGTCCCGCCGGGGAAACCGGATTCCGGAAGCCACCGCCGACGCCGGACTCGCCTCCCTCGACTACGCTCCCGATTCCCTCCTTCTGCGAGACTGGATAACCGAGTTCCTGCTCGACGCTACCCAGGGGACCGGGCAGGCCCCCTCCGACCGGTAGGTCCCTGTTCAATCTTGTGCGGATTCTCACAGGTTGTTGCATACGAGGGGGGTTCTCGCCCTGAGCCCGGATTGACGGTGAACGAGAACCCGCCAGCCCCCATCCAGCGACCGTGACGACCGACGACTCGGCGCCGAGAACCATCTCCGAGCGAGAGGTCATCTTCATGCTGGCCGCCATCAGCGGCACCACGGCGCTGGGAGTCGACATGGCTCTCCCGGCATTCACCGACATCCGCGTCGGGCTCGGACTGGCTCCCGACTCTCCTCAGGTGGCACTGACTGTGACCCTGTACTTTCTGGGTCTGGCCAGCGCCCAGTTGCTGTACGGACCCTTCACCGACCGGTTCGGCCGCAAACCCCTGCTGTACACGGGTCTCTGCCTCTACACGCTGGGCGCCCTGGGTTCGGCCCTGGCGCCGACCTTCGAGGTGCTGCTCGCCAGCCGGTTCATGTGGGGTGTCGGCGCCGCCGGCCCGCGTTCTCTCACCCTGGCCATCGCACGCGATCTGTACGAGGGGGATCGGCTTGCCCGCATCCTGACGGTGGTGGCCTCGGTGTTCATGGTCATTCCAGCAGTCGCCCCGCTTCTCGGTCAAGCCGTTCTGGCTATCGGCTCATGGCGTTGGGTAATGGCCGCCCCGCTGGCGGTGACCCTGGCACTGGCCCTCTGGCTGATACGGCTCCCCGAATCCCTGTCTCCGGGGCGCCGGCGCCCCCTCACTCTGGGCCGCACCCGCCAGGCCATCGCCGCGGTCTCTACCAACCGGATCACCCTCGGCTGGGCGCTGGCGGTGATGTTCACCTATGGCGGCTTCGCAGCGTTTCTCGGCAGTATCCAACTGGTCTTCGACGACATCTACGACCGCGGCGACCAGTTCGCCTCCTACTTCGCCGCCATGAGCCTGTTCATGGGAGCGGTTGTCTTCATCGGAAGCCGCCGCGTCAAGAAGGTCGGCGCCGACCGGGTCATCGTCGTGCTCTTCCCACTGGTCGTGGCGCTGGCAATGGCGTTGGCCCTGTGGTCGTGGCAAGCCGGTGGACGGCCCCACTTCTTGCTCTGGTTCATTCTCATAACCGTCATCAATTCCCTCCTGACGCTGCTAAACCCCCTGGTGCAAGCCCAGGCCATGGAGCCAATGGGCGATCTCGCCGGGACGGCAGCCGCCGTCATCGGGACGATCAGCCTGGGAGGGGGCGCAGTGCTCGCCAGTTTCATCGACCGGGCGATCGCCGGATCGGTCACCCCTCTGGCCCTGGGGTATGCGGGCTACGGAGCCATCGCCCTGGCCTTTGCGTTGTGGGCCCGCCACAACCAACGGACGCCCCTCTAAAGCCAACGACTCGTGGTACTGCAGGGGGAATAAACCGGGAGGTTCCCAGGGTTGATAGAGATAGACTTAGATTTTCTTATATGGAAAGGAAAGATACAACCATGTCCGAGATCTTCGAGCGTCTCACAGCCAAGAGCCGTCAGGCGATCGTCGATGCAGAGGCATCTGCCCGGCGCGAGCGGCACCCCGAGATTACCCCGGCGCATGTACTGGCCGCCCTGCTGAGCCAGGCCGACGGCTTGATGCTGCCCCTGGTGGACACCATGGGAGCCCAGCCGACGGTTCTCAAGGCAGAGACCGAGCAACTATTGAGAGCCTTGCCCAGCGCATACGGTGGGACCGGTCCCGCCCCAAGCCGGCAGTTCACCAAGATGCTCGAGGCCGCCGACCGGTTCCGTTCCGAGTTCAAGGACGACTATCTCTCGGTAGAGCACATCCTGTTGGCGCTGGTGGACGGCAAGGGCGATACCGCAGACCTGCTCCGCCGCCATGACATCGACCGTGACCGCATTCTCGAGGCTTTGACCCGGTTGCGGGGGGCTCATCGCATCACCAATCCCGACCCCGACGCCACCTTCGGTGCACTGGAACGCTACGGACAGGACCTGACGGCCCTGGCCCATCGCCAGAAGCTCGACCCGGTGATCGGCAGGGACGATGAGATCCGCCGGGTGGTCCAGGTGCTTTCCCGGCGCACCAAGAACAATCCGGTGCTGATCGGCGAACCCGGAGTGGGCAAGACCGCCATCGTGGAAGGCCTGGCGCGCCGGATCGCCGACGGGGACGTACCCGAAGGACTCAAGAACAAGCGCATCGTA
>CAYWGY010000235.1:2984-3655 GCA_964458055.1 uncultured Acidimicrobiaceae bacterium
GGGAGCGATGGTGGCCGGCGCCAAGTATCGGGGAGAGTTCGAAGAGCGGCTCAAGGCGGTGCTGACCGAGATCAGCGCCGCGGAGGGCGAGATCATCACCTTCATCGACGAGATGCACACCATCGTGGGCGCCGGCGCCACCGAGGGCGCCATGGACGCCTCCAACCTGTTGAAGCCGATGCTGGCCCGGGGGGAACTGCACATGATCGGCGCCACCACCACCGACGAATTCCGCCGGCATGTGGAGAAAGACGCCGCCCTGGAGCGCCGGTTCCAGCCCGTGTGGGTGTCCGCTCCCTCCGTCACCGACACGGTGGCCATCCTCCGCGGGCTGAAGGAGCGCTACGAGGTGCATCACGGGGTGCGGATCACCGACTCCGCCCTGGTGGCGGCCGCCACCCTCTCGGAGCGCTACATAACGGCCCGCCACCTTCCCGACAAGGCCATCGACCTCATCGACGAGGCGGCTTCGCGCCTTCGCATCGAGATCGACTCGATGCCTGACGAGATCGACAAGCTGACCCGCACCGTCACCCGCCTGGAAATCGAGCGGGAAGCTCTCCTGATGGAGTCCGATCGCAAGGCCCGCGCCCGGCTCTCCGAACTCGAGCAAAACCTGGCGGACGTCCGGGAGGACCTGGGCGGCCTCACCGCCCGGTGGCAACAGGAGA
>CAYWGY010000236.1:0-3611 GCA_964458055.1 uncultured Acidimicrobiaceae bacterium
GCGGAAGAACACCTCGGAGAGGTTGACGTCGTAGTGCTGGCCGGTGTGGATCACCCGGGCTGCCGGTCCCAGGAGCTTGATGATGTGGGCCAGTTTGATGATCTCCGGGCGGGTGCCGAGCACCACGGCCACCGATGCGGGGGGGAGGTCCGTCTTCACAGGGGATTCCGAGCGGTCCACTCCCGGTCGAGGAGGGAGAACACCTCGTGGTCCATCCACTGGCCCCTCACCATGATCTCCTCGCGGGCGGTCCCTTCATATGAGAATCCCAACTTCTGGGCCACCCGGCGGCTGGGATGGTTGCCCACGCCGATTCGCATCAGGATCCGGTGCATCCCCATCTCCTCGAATCCCAGGGGCAGAAGTGCCCCGGCGGCCTCGGTGGCCAGTCCCGCACCGGTGAGGTCGCTCCTCACCCAGTAGCCGATCTCGCCCCGTCCCTGGGGGCGGGATGCGTACCAGATTCCCACTCCTCCCGCCACCCGGTCGGGTTCCTCCTTCAGGCCGACCCAGAAGTCGAAAGCAGTGCCCCGTCGCCATGAGCGGTTCGAGTTCCTGATGAAGCTCCTGGCGTTGTGCAGGTGGTACAGACCCTGGGCCCATGGAAGCCACCGGCTCAGTTCGGGAAGGGACTCACCCACGGCCTTCACCAGCGGGCGGGCGTCGGCGGGACGGAAACGGCGGAGCCACAGCCGCTCGGTGGGGATGGCGGAGGGGATGGAGTGGAGGAAGTTCATGGGTTTTCGGTTGTCCTGTGGTTCGTGCCATGATGGAGAGCATGTGGGACCGCCTTCACTACTCCCCTGTCGGGCCGGAAGTACCCGAGAGTGGCATGGCGGCAGTCCTGGTTCCCATCTTTGCGGACCAGAATGGGAGTCTACGGCTGGTTCTCACCAAGCGATCCCGCAGGCTGAACAGTCATGCGGGTCAGATTTCGTTTCCGGGAGGAAAGCCCCATCCCGAGGACGCCGGGCCGGTGGACACCGCTCTCCGTGAGACTCATGAGGAGGTGGGGATCCACCCCTCCGAGGTGGAGGTCCTGGGGTTCCTGCCGGTGATCCGCACCGTGCGCTTCGCCCTGCCGGTGGTGGGGGTGGTGGCCTCCATCAAGGACGAGCCGGTCTTCGTTCCATCACCGGATGAGGTGGAGAAGGTCCTGACTCCCACCCTGGAGAGCCTGGTGGACCCCGACTCCTGGGTGACCCGGTCCTGGGCGAGCGTTCCCATGTGGTTCATGGACGTCTCCGGCGAATGGCTGTGGGGCGCCACCGCCCACATGGCCCGCCTCATGCTGGGAATGCCGGTAGCACGCCATCGGCCGACGCTGGACCGGGTGGTTTGAGGCCGGCAGCCAGGGGTTCACTCCCGGATTTCGCCGGCGGGCCAGCAGGATTCCATCTATAATTGCCTAAGAACCACCTAGCTCTCCTTACGGTGACTAGGCCCGGCGAGGGCCCGCCTCCAAGGCGGGCTTTCGCGCATCATGTCGCTAAAGGCACTCCAGAGTCTGCCCGGAACACATTGTTGGGATCGGCGCCGCACCTGAGCAGTCCCACCACCAGCCCGTCGGAGAGTGCTTCCCAGGAAGCCTCGATGATGTTGGGATGCACTCCCACGGTTCCCCATGAGGTCTCGCCGTCGCTGGTCTCGATGAGGACCCGCACGGTGGCGCGGGTGCCGTCGGAGGAGTCGAGCACTCTCACCCGGTAGTCCACCAGCCGGAGACGGTCGAGTTCCGGGTAGGCGGAGGTCAGGGCGGAGCGGAGCGCCTGGTCGAGAGCGTGGACCGGCCCCACGCCGGTGCCCCTGGTGTGGTGGACGGCCTCGCCGACCTGCACCGTCACCTCGGCGTGGGAGACCACCTCGCTGTTTTCGCCGTCGTGGCGGATGGAGACCGAGAATTGGCTTGCGGAGAACAGGCTCTGGCGCCACCCCAGCGACTCTCTCACGAGCAGTTCGAAGGACCCGTCGGCGGCTTCGAAGTGGTATCCGTCATGTTCGAGTTCCTTCACCCGTCCCAGGATCTCGGCGGCCGCGTCGGGGCTGACGGAGAGGCCCATTGCGGCCGCTCTGCGGATTACGGCCGCTCGCCCGGCCTGTTCGGAGATGACCATCCGGGTGTGGTTGCCCACCAGGTCGGGGCGGGTGTGCTCGTAGGCGTCGGGACGTCTGGCCAGAGCCGAGGTGTGGAGGCCGGCCTTGTGGGTGAAGGCGGAGGCGCCCACGTAGGGCCGGTGGGGGTCGAGGGTGATGTTAACCACCTCGGCGATGTGGTGGGAGACAGACGAGATGAGCGACAGCCTCTCGGTCTCGATCACGGGCGCTCCCATCTTGAGCACCAGGTCGGGAATGACCGTGGAGAGGTCGGCGTTGCCGGTGCGCTCCCCGTAGCCGTTGATGCACCCCTGGACCTGGCGCACTCCCTGTGCGGCCGCTCCCAGCGAGGAGGCCACCGCGCAGCCGGCGTCGTTGTGGAAGTGGACGCCCAGTTGTGCCCGGGGGATCCGGCGGTCGATCTCGTCCAGGACCCCGTCGATCTCGATGGGCAGCGCTCCGCCGTTGGTGTCGCACAGCACCAGCCGTTCCGCGCCCGCCTCCCAGGCGGCCTCTATGACCGCCAGTGCGTAGTCGGGATTGGCGCGGTAGCCGTCGAAGAAGTGCTCGGCGTCGAAGAAGACCCGCCTTCCGTGCGCCTTCAGGTACTCGACAGACTCGGCGGCCATGCGGACGCCCTCGTCGAGATCGGAGCGCAGGGCCTCGCGGACGTGGTAGTCCCATGACTTGCCGACGATGCAGATGACCTCGGTCCCGGCATCGAGAAGGTGCCGGAGTTGAGGATCGGTCTCGACGCGGAGGGAAGGCCTCCGGGTGGAGCCGAAGGCGGTGAGTTGGCTGTTCTTGAGGGACAACTCGCTTTTGGCCCTCCGGAAGAACTCGTTGTCCTTGGGGAGGGCGCCCGGCCAGCCGCCCTCGATGTAGTGGACTCCCAGCGAGTCGAGAAGAGAGGCGATCCGCAGCTTGTCGGAGACGGTCAGGGAGATTCCCTCCTGCTGGGCGCCGTCGCGGAGGGTGGTGTCGTATATTTCCAGTCGGGGGTGGATGCTGGCAGTCATGTCTCTTGGTCCTGTTTGGGCATTGAAAAAGCCCTCTGCGGTGCAGAGGGCTCTGGCGCAGGCTTTGGGCGGCCGACGCCTATGGGTCGATAATGATCGAGGGGAGTCGGATGATTTTCACAAACTCCCATTATGGCAGGATCGCAGGAGCAAGTCAACCGGCTAGGATGAACGCTGTTCGCATGTATGTAGGCGAGAAGAAAGTCTTTTCGGGGATCCAGCCCACCGGAGAACTCCACCTGGGAAACCTGGTGGGCGCTCTGCGCAACTGGGCGCAGATGCAGGAGGACTACGAGACCTACTACTGCGTGGTCGACCTCCACGCCATGACCATTCCCTACGATCCCGCTGCCTTCCAGGCGGCCCGTCTCGAGACCGCCAAGCTGGTGATCGCCTCGGGGATTGATCCGGAGCGGTCGGTGTTCTACTTCCAGTCGCAGGTGCCCCAGCACTCGGAGTTGGCGTGGATACTCTCCACCATCACCGGGATCGGACAGC
>CAYWGY010000237.1:0-821 GCA_964458055.1 uncultured Acidimicrobiaceae bacterium
TCCCACCCTGGCCGCCACCCTGAACGGCCTCCAGACCATGATCGAGCGTCGCGACGTTCTTGAGGGCATCAGGCTGGGGCGATTCGCTCTCCTCTATGTCTCCCCGGAGCAACTTCGCAGTTCCTCTTTCGGCCGGGCCATCAGGCAGCGGGAGATTGCGGCATGGGTGTTCGACGAGGCTCACTGCATATCCAAGTGGGGACACGACTTCCGTCCCGACTACCTGTACGCGGCGCGTTTCATCAGGGAATTCTCAGAGAACGAAGGTGTTGACATCGCACCCATCAGGTGCTTCACGGCCACGGCCAAGCTGGATGTGCGCGAGGACATCCGCTCCCACTTCAGGGATGCACTCGGCAGGGAGTTGCGAGAACTCTCCACTGATCGAATCGATCGGGAGAACCTTCACTTTCGGGTCGAGGAGATCCCAGACTCGAGAAAGGTCAGGCGCATCGACCAACTGCTGCGAGAGGGCATCGCCGACACCCCGGATTCGCCCGCATCCGGCTCGGCCATCATCTATGCCCGGAGTCGTCACAGAACCCAGTATCTGGCTGAGATGTTGCGCTCGCAGGGGTGGAACGCCGAGCACTTCCATGGCGGACTCGATCCTCCCGACAAGAAGCGAGTCCAGGATGCCTTCATCAAAGGGAGCCTGCCGATCATTGTCGCCACCAACGCCTTCGGGATGGGAATCGACAAGAGCGATGTCCGGCTGGTGGTGCACGCCGATGTCCCCGCCTCCATCGAGAGCTACCTCCAGGAGGCCGGGAGGGCCGGCAGGGACGGTGAGTCGGCAGATTGCGTGCTGCTCTTCGCCA
>CAYWGY010000237.1:831-3602 GCA_964458055.1 uncultured Acidimicrobiaceae bacterium
CCTGGTCTCGCAGGGCCAGTTGACCAAACGCGACATAGCCCAGATCCTCCGGGCGATCCGCGCCGCACGCCGCCGCGATACCGAGGAGATCATCGTCTCACCGGGGGACCTGATTCGCACCCCCGACACCGACTTCTCCTTCGACGAGCAGAGTCGCTACGCAAGCACGCAGGTCAGGACCGCCATCTCGTGGCTGGAGCGGGCTCGATTCGTGCTGCGCAACGAAAACCGCACCCGCCTGTACCAGGGAGTTCCGGCGGTGCCTGACCTGGAAGAGTCCCTGGGAAAGCTGGAAGAACTTGATCTGTCCTTCTCCAGGAAGAGAAAGTGGGAACAGGTGCTCCGCCGCCTTCACCTTGCCGATCTGAGAGAGGGAATCGAGATTGATGAAATCGCCTGCTTTCCTTCTTTTCAGGCACAGTTCGACTACATCAAGCGCCGGCATCCGAACAACCCGGCAAGGGCCAACCGCGTCTTCACCCGAGAGATATTCAGGACCCTGCACGAGATGACCCGAGCCGGGGTGCTGGAGAGCGGCATCTATTTCTCGGCGTGGATTCGCCACAAGATCGCGCGCCGCTCCGCGGAACTGCTGGAACAGATTGTCTCAGCCCAAGACACGCTTTTGGGTCTGCTCCGCGAACAGTCGCCCGACATCGCTCCCGGAGGTGAAATCGAGGTCTCCATTCCCCAACTGCAGGAGCAGATGCGCTCTCGCGAACTGATAATGGTCAGCGACGGCATCCTCACCCTGTTGAAGGGATGGACCAGGGAGATGGTGGGACGGCCGGCGCCGGTCATCTCGCAGAGCCGGGGACGGAGAAGGCTCGGGATCCGCCTGCAGGCGGGCTGGGATGTGCTGGCGGACCAGTTGGCGCTGCGGAACGAGGTCGGCCGGGTCGTGCTGGAGGCATTGGGCAGCATCGCCGATCAACAGGACCTCACCGGTGAAAGACTGGTGCGATTCTCCCTCGAGGAGTTGCACCGGGCCGTGGAGCGACGTCTCGGACTGTCCCGGGACCTCGGAGACGTCTTCATCGCCATCGAGAAGACGCTTCTGTTCCTAGACGAGAACCACGTCATCAGGCTGGAGAAGGGGCTTTCCGTATTCCGCCAGGCAATGACGATTCGCATGCACAGAGAGGCCAGGGGAAGGAGGTATTCGGAGACCGACTACCGCCCCCTCCGAGACCACTACCAGCAGAAGATGATCCAGATCCACGCCATCGGCCGCTACGCGGAGGAGTCCCAGGGGAGCCTGGGCGGTTGGCCCCGCCGGTACGTGGACGACTACTTCAGGATGTCCGGCCTGGGATTCAACCGCCGCTACTTTCCGGGGGAAATCGAGGCGTTGAGGCGGCCCACCTCCAAGGAGAAATACGAGGAGATTGTCGAGAGCCTGGGTAACGAGGCACAGCAACGGATCGTCACCGCAGCCGGAGACCGCAACCTCCTGGTGCTGGCCGGACCCGGCTCGGGGAAGACACGGGTGGTGGTGCACCGGGCCGCCTACCTGCTGATGGTCGAGCGAATCCGTCCCGAACGCCTCCTGGTGATCTGTTTCAATCGCTCGGCCATGCACGAGTTGCGGGTGCGCCTCCGGGAACTGGTGGGCTCTGCGGCCCGCCGGGTCGCCGTCCACACCTACCACTCTCTGGCATTGCGGCTCACCGAGCGTTCCATGGCCGAGCGGGTCAGTACAGGCGATAACGATCGGATCGACTTCGACGAGATCATCAGGGAGGCCAACCGCCGCCTGGCGGGAGATGAACAGATCATCGGCGCCCGGCCTGATGACCTGCGAGACCGACTTCTCGCCGGATTCGAGTATGTGCTGGTGGATGAATACCAGGACATCGACGCCGACCAGTATCAGATGATCACCCGGATCGCTCGCCGAGCCGGCCAGGATGCAGACGAGGAACGCTGGGCCACCATTCTGGCGGTGGGCGACGACGATCAGAATATCTACACATGGCGGCGGGCCAACGTTCGCTACCTACGCCAATTCGAACAGGACTTCGGCGCCGAACGCCACTACCTGGTCGAGAACTATCGCTCCACCCGTCGGATCATCGAGACGACCAACCGCCTGATCCGGCACAATCGCGACCGGATGAAGGCGGACCATCCCATCCGGATCAACAAGGCCCGCGAGTTCCATCCTTCGGGAGGCGTCTGGCAGCGACTGGACCCCCTCACCCGCGGAAAGGTGTCGCGGATTGAAGTGGACCAGGCTTCTGTGGCCGAGGCCGCCCTTGCCGAGATCGAGCGTCTGAAGAAACTCGGCGGAGAAACCAATGGGAGCCGGTCTCCTGATTGGAACCGGTTCGCCGTCCTTGCCTGGCGTCACGCCGATCTGGCGCCGGTTCGGGCGCTCTTTGAGAAGAACGGCGTTCCGGTTCGCAGGGCAATCCCAAAGGGCCTACCCCGTCTCGGTCGCATACGAGAGTTCAGACACCTGCTGGACGCCTTGCAGTCCAATGGCCGGGAGGATGTCCACATTCCGGAGTTGCGTGCAGACCTTGGAGTCACCTCCAGAGTCGGTCCCGGCCACTCGCCGTGGACGGCCATGGCCGACCGGATGCTGAGAGGAATGGAGGAAGAGGTGGGCGACGAACCGGTGCCCGCCGCCGAAGTCGTGGAAGCCATCCATCAGGGCCTGGCCGACCACCACCGCTCTCACATCATCGGCGATGGGGTCCTGGTGGGCACCATCCATGCCGCCAAGGGATTGGACTACTTTCCCGTCTCGGCGGAAGCCGCGGTCG
>CAYWGY010000238.1:0-3523 GCA_964458055.1 uncultured Acidimicrobiaceae bacterium
AATAGCCATCAGACCCCACATCTGGGGACCAAACAACACCTCCTTCACACCCCAAACCAACTAAACCCCACCAAACGCACCCCCGCGTTGACGCCTCCCTAACCAATAGAAGGTCTTCAGGGCTGTGACAGAAAGGACCGGCCACCGACAGTCCTTCGAACTCCTGACCGTCTTGCGGACCTTCGGTCAGCAGGCATCTGCAACCTAACCGTTGCGCGGAAGCAATAATCAGAGCGTCCCAATAAATGCAACCCGAAGCGACGCTCGACAATCCAGGCCCGCTCGATCACCGGTCCGTCCACAGCCGGCGGACCCCAGTTCATCAAGTCCTCGACGTCGGCCTGAGCCTCTTCGGGCGAGCCCTGGCTTGAGTTTGCGAGTGACCGTCACGTAGAATTCGTTCAGGACCTGGACACTGAGCCGGCCCTGCCCGCTGTCCCAAAGCTCACTCATCCAGTCTTGGGCCACAGCCTGCTTTTCCGGTTCGCTCGTATCCCGGGAAAAGACCAACACGTTGGTATCAACGAAAACCGTCACCTCGAGTGGATCTCGTCCCTTGTGGGATACCGACTCCCGGCCGGCTTCAGGAAGGTGGCCTGTCGGCCGGCATAGGACTGTCCAGCCTGTTCGTAGGCCCGCCTGCTCCCCATGCGTTCACGCAGCAGACTCCCAACAAAGCGAGATAGGCTGGTGTCGCTCTTCGCCGCCTCAATCCGAGCCCAACCGGCGGTTTCTTATCCAAGGTGACGGGCACGTTGCGGATCGGAACTCCTTACCCGGTTACACAGGATGAGTGTATGACGAAGTTCGTGGAGTGTCGTTCGGATTCTTGCGCCTACACCATGAGGTGATTGAGAAACACCACCCCGGCCACGGTAACCACACCCAGATAGGAGAGGCCGGTGGCCGCCATCACGCCGGAATAGCCGGTTTCACCCAGGGCAAACCAGGTGGCAACCACCAGGGCTGCGCTTACCAGCACCAGGGCGGAGAGCGCCCAACCCAGGGCGCCCCCGTCGTAGGGCGCCGCACCATCGAGCCATCCGGCCATCATGCTCAACACCAGTCCCGCCCCGGCCATGAGGTCAAGACGCCGCACGGCCCATCGCGGCAGGGTGGGATCCACCAGGAACCAGTGTCCCAGAAGCATGGTGGAGGTGATCCCGCCCAGGGCCGCTCCCGCGCCCAGAGTCGCCACCCATCCGGACACCGTCGCGGCTGAGATCAGCGCCAGGGCCGCTCCCAGGGACATCAGCGGGGAATACCCCTTGCGGCCCGACCTCCAGATTGCCAGAAGCATCAGCGCCAGGGCCGCCGCCGCCCACCAGGACCGGATAGCGGGATAGGCCACCAGCAACACCGAGGCCGCTCCTCCCAGCATCTGGTAACCGCGCTTGGCAACCTTCCAGCGCACCGCCAGTGGCAGCGTGAACGCCAGACCGCCCGCCCAAGCGGCCATGAAGGCCGCCGGACCGAAGGTTGCGCCGGCCGGTATCACCTGTCGCTAGGACAGATGGGAAAGGACTCGCTCAGCCACCGACTCCGGACTGAAGCCGAATTGCTTCGCCAGCACCTTGTAGGGCGCCGAAGCGCCGAACCTGTCGATCCCGACCACCAATCCGTCGGCGCCCACTATCCGCTCCCATCCGAAGGTGGCCCCGGCCTCCACCGAGACACGCGGCAGGCCGTCTCCCAGCACCTCCGCCCGGTAGGAGTCATCCTGGGCCTCGAACGCCTCCCAGCAGGGCAGACTCACGACCCTGGCGGAGACACCCCGGGCATCAAGCAGTTCGGCGGCCTCCAGCGCCACCCATACCTCGGATCCAGTTGCCACGATGACCACATCTGATCCGGGGCGCAGCACGTAGCCGCCCCGCACCGCTTGCCCCTTTGCGGCGGAGCGGTCGAGCACCGGCAGGCCCTGGCGGCTCATCACCAGGACCGTGGGACCGTCGGTGCGGTTCAAGGCCATCTCCCAGGCATCCACCCCCTCGGTGGCGTCGGCGGGCCGGATGACCCACAGACCGGGCATGGCTCTCAGACTGGCAAGGTGCTCCACGGGCTGGTGGGTGGGGCCGTCCTCTCCCAGCATCACGGAATCATGGGTCATCACCCAAATGCAAGGCAGTTCCATCAGCGCCGACAGCCTGATGGAGGGGCGCATGTAATCGGTGAAAACGAAGAAGGTGGAACCGTAGGGACGCAGGCCCCCGTGCAAAGCCATGCCGTTGACGATGCCGCCCATCCCGTGCTCCCTCACCCCGAAGTGGATGTTGCGGCCCAGCCGGTTGGAACGGGAGAAACCCGTGTCGCCTGGTAGCACCGTCTTGGTGGACTCGACCAGGTCGGCCGCCCCTCCGATCAGGCCGGGCGCCTTGCGACCGATCTCTGCGAATAACTTCCCCGACACGTTCCTGGTTGCCATGGTGCTGCCTGCTTCGAAGACCGTTGAATCCAGGGTTACGGGACGGTGTGCGTGCAGGGTGTGCCAGTCTTCGGACCGTTCCCTGCTCTTCCACTCCCGGTGGGCCGCCCGTCCCCGGTCCATCGCTTCGGACATGAAGCTGTAGACCTCGGCGGGCGCCCAGAAGTCCTGGTCGGGAGGCAGACCGATGTTCTCCTTGGCCAGTATCACCTCATCTGCTCCCAGCGGCGCCCCGTGAGCGCCGGGGGTGTCCACCTTGTTGGGAGAACCCTGACCGATGTGGGTGCGGCAGACGATAAGTGACGGTCTGTCCTCTGCGCCCAGAGCATCCCGGGTGGCCTCCGCTATCGCCTCGCGGTCGTGACCGTCGACCGAGACGGTGTGCCAACCGAGCGCCCGGAAGCGGGCGGGCACATCCTCGGAAAAGGTGATGTCGGTGCCGCCGTCGATGGAGATGCGGTTGTCGTCGTAGTAGTAAATCAGCCTTCCCAATCCAAGATGTCCGGCCAGAGAGGCCGCCTCGGCGGCCACGCCCTCCATCAGGTCCCCGTCGGAGACGAAGCCGTAGGTGTGGTGGTCCACCTGGTCGGCCCCGAGGCGGGCGCGGAGGTGCTCCTCGGCCATGGCCATCCCCACTCCGTTGGCGAATCCCTGCCCGAGGGGTCCGGTGGTGGTCTCGATGCCCAACTGCGGTTCCCGTTCGGGATGACCGGCGGTGGGGTATCCCCACTGGCGGAAGTTCTTCAGATCATCCATCGTGATCGGGAACCCGCAAAGATGCAGCATTGCATACAACAACATCGAGCCGTGACCGTTGGAGAGCACGAACCGGTCACGATCCTCCCAAGTGGGACACTCCGGATCGACGTTCAGGAAACGGGACCAGAGAGTGACCGCGATGTCCGCCATGCCCATTGGCATTCCCGGGTGTCCGGAGTTGGCCCGCTGGACGGCGTCCATGGCCAACCCCCTTACAACCGCTACTGCAAGAGTTTCATTCTTCATCACCGAACATACGGTACCAAGATGTTTCGGTGACCTTTCCGTCGGCGGCGATACCCTGGGTACGCTGCCAGAACTTGGTATGGGTCACCGTAT
>CAYWGY010000239.1:0-3514 GCA_964458055.1 uncultured Acidimicrobiaceae bacterium
GCCTGTGATTACCACCGTCCTCATTCCCCTGATTGTGGCAGGCTCGACCGCCGGAATCGAGGCAATTCGCCAGTGGGGCCCATCCACCCCATTCGCCATCCCGCAAACACAGACCGGCAGGCCGATCGGTGAGGCCGTTGCTTTGGCCTGTTCAGACTGAGGAGCGCCATCCTCCATGCGGGCAACGCCTAGTCTCCAGAGGCTATGGCCTCACTGGCGATCACCGGCCTGACGAATGCCGGCAAGAGTTCGCTCTTCGCAGCTCTCACCGGGCGCACCGACGGAATAGCGGCCTTCCCGTTCTCCACCACCGAGACGCGGGTGGGGATCGTCAACCTCGCCGACCCGCTTCTTGACGAACTGGGCCGCATGGAGGGGTCAAGGCGTGTCACCCGGGCGGCGTTGGAGACCGCCGACACCCCACCCCTGGTCGGAACGGGAGGAGAGATCGACCCAAAGACCACTGGCCGGCTACGCCTGGCCGATTGCCTGGTGGTGGTGCTCCGCGCCTTTACCGACGTTGCCGTCCCCGGCCCTGGAGGTGCTCCGGTTCGGGACGCCGAGGAGATCATGTTGGATCTCGCCATCAGCGATGCCGACATGTTCCAGCGATCCCTGGTAAGGCTGCAGAACCAAGCCACTTCCCGACCTGAGCGTCGCCCGGTCTACGAAACGGTGCGCCGCGCCGCCCGGATTACCCGTGACGGGGGGTTGCTTCGCTCGGTGACCTGGACGCAGGCCCAGCGGCACGCATTGGCTGACTTCGCGCCCCTCACTCTCAAACCCACCATCTGGGTCATCAACAGCAATGAAGACAGACCATCTGAAACAGACCCGGATGTGGTCGCGACAGTGCCGCGGGACGATCCGATACTCACCATGACCCTGGGTCTGGAAGCGGAGGTGGCCGCCCTGGAACCGCAAGAGCGGGCCGAGATGAGAGCAGCGCTTGGATTGGGACGGGGAGCATCGGCTTCGCTCTCGGGCGCCGCTCTGTCGGCACTGGGCCTTTGCGTCTTCTACACCTCCAATGTCCGGGAAACCAGGGCTTGGCTGACACCCATCGGATCGAGCGCCCGCCAGGCCGCGGGGAAGGTCCATTCGGACATGGAACGGGGATTCATCCGCGCCGAGGTGGCACCGGTCCGGGATGTGACAGCAGCCGGTGGCTGGCAGCATGCTGTCGCCAAGAGAGCGGTACGGGTGGAGGGAAGGGATTATCCCGTGCAATCAGGCGATGTGATCAAGGTCCGCTTCTCGGTGTAGATACTGGGCTTCTCCTCGGTGACCCGGTAATGTTCCGATGCAAGTGATCCCTTTGCTTGCCGCCGCCGAGTCGGGAGGGCTTGCTCTCCTCGACGAACACCAGGTCTTTGTTTTCCTGGTGCAGATGGCCGTGATGGTGGGCACGGCGCGCATTCTGGGCGGGATCGCCGGGAAGCTGCGACAGCCTCCCGTGGTGGGACAACTCCTGGCCGGCGTGCTCATCGGACCGAGCGTCCTCGGCCAGTTGTACCCCGACACCTTCGACTGGATATTCGCCGACGTCACCGTGGGGGCGGTGATGTACGGGTTCGCCTGGCTGGCGGTGATCATGGTCCTGGTGGTGATCGGATACGAGACCGACCTGGGAATCATCTCCCGGCTCCGGAAGGCGGCGCTCAACGTCTCGGCGGGAGCCCTGCTGATACCCCTGGTGGTATTGGGCCTGATCTCTCTCCTCACCCCCTCGTCCTTCATCGGAGACGCCGGGCGGGGAATCTACGCGGCATTCATGGCCCTGGCCCTGTCGGTCGCCGCGCTGCCGGTGGTGGCGAAGATCCTCCAGGACCTGGGGATGTTGCGCCGAAACTTCGGCCAGGTGACCCTGGCGGTGGCCATGACCATCGACTCGGTGGGATGGCTGATCCTGGCCGGTCTGGCAGGCATTGCCGCCGAGGGTTTCGAACCCGGCAAACTCCTAACGTCCCTGGGAGGCCTGGTCCTGTTCGTGGCCCTCGCCGCGACCCTCGGAAAATGGGTTCTCAACCACGCCATGAGGCTGGCTCTCAGAAACGGCGCCAATCTCCGGGCGGCGCTCACCGTGAGCCTGGTGGCGGCCATCGGCGGCGGCGCCATCACGCACCTCCTCGGCCTCGAAGCAATCCTGGGGGCCTTCATCGTCGGCATCATCCTGGCCACTCTCCGCTACCAGATGCCCGATGTCCGTCATACTCTCGAGACGGTCACCGACTCGTTCTTCGCACCCATCTTCTTCGCCTTCAGCGGGCTCCGGGTGGACGTCTCCCTCCTGGCGTCTCCCAGTGCGATCATCTGGACCGTGGCGCTGATCGTCCTGGCCATAGCGGCCAAGATGTTCGGAACCCTGGTGGGCGCCAGCCGGGCCGGCCTCACCTTCCGGGAAGGCCTGGCACTGGGGTCCGGCCTTTCGGCGCTGGGCGCCATGGGAATCGTGGTGGCCCTGGTTGGCCTGAGCCTGGGCGTTTTGAGCGACACCGGTTACACCGTGATCGTTCTCGCAGCCATAGTCACCTCCCTCGTCGCTCCCGTGATGCTGAAGATTGCGGTCAAGGGAATGGAGGCCGGCGAGGAGGAGCGGTCCCGCCTCGAGTCGGAGGCCATACGATCGCAGGCGCAGATCCTGGGTGCAAGCCGGATACTCCTCCCCACCAGAGGCGGCTCCAACACCGTCTATGCCGCCATACAGGTAAGGCGTCTCTTCCCCGAAGCTGAGGTAACTGTGCTGGCAATCGCAGAACAGCAAGGCAACTGGCTGAGACGTCTTGTGGGGATTCGTGGGGTCACCCACCACGCAGGACCGGAGGAGGCGATTAAGGCCCTGGGTTCGGAGCGGCATCGCCTGATTAGAAAGAGCAGGGGAGATCCGGCCGAAGAGATCCTCAAGGAGGCGACTCTCGGATACGACCTCATGGTGCTGGGCGCCACCGAGCACAGCCAGGACCGGGAGGTGTTCTCCACTGTCATCGACCGGGTTCTCGCCAAACTGACAATGCCGGCGCTGATCTTCAGGTACCCGACCGTCGAGGAACCGGACGACCTCTCCGAATCCACTGTCACCGAGGCGAAGAGGATCCTGCTCTCGGTGGACACCAACCGGGCATCGCGGGCAGCCGAGGAGATCGCCTACTCCCTGGCGGCCCACAACGACGGCTTGGTGATGGCCCTGCACCTGATCGCCGAGGCGGTCGAGGGACCTCTCAGCTACGACATGGTCAGCAGCGCCAAGAACTACCGGGCGGGCCTGGACATGGTTGAGGAGTCGGTGTCGTTCGGCGAACGACTCGGCGCCCGGGTGGATGCCGACGTCAAACCGGTCTCCCAGCCGGAGTCGGTCCTGGTGAAGACAGCCAACACCGGCGACTGGGAACTGCTGGTGGTGGGAGCCACCAGCAGACCGCTGACCAGCCGACCCTTCTTCGGGTACAGGATGTCCTATGTCCTCAAGCATGTGGACATCCCCCTGTTGATAGTGGCGATACCTGACCTCTCCTCC
>CAYWGY010000240.1:0-2009 GCA_964458055.1 uncultured Acidimicrobiaceae bacterium
CCTCCCAGCCGTTGCGTGGTCATGGCACCCTATTGCGGATATCGGGTCTTCGGAGCAAGTGGGACCGTGGTCTTGTCAAAGAAATCCGGTTATTGCTGTCCAGGCTGGTCAATCCCTTTGGAGACAGCGGAATCGTAAGTGACTTTCGAATCATCTTGGACCTTCCCGCCGGGTTCGGCATGGAAAGTGGATTGGTGGAGTCGGCAACCGACATCCACCCACCTCACTACAGACTGGAGGCGACCGTCGATGATCGGGGAGAGGCAACGGGAGAGATCCACCTGAAGAATGACGACCACATCCGGTTCGGCCCCGACAGAATCGGTTCCGAGGACCAGCCGCTCCGGTGCGGTCCCTTCAGCATCCGTCTCAACGTCTGGGACCGTGACGCGGCCTCTCTCAAGCCGTTTGTGGCGGATTCGGGTGGTGTGAAGTTGGTGCGAGAAACCCTGGATGCAGCTGCCGGCATCAGCATTTACCGGAACGGCTTCCGGATCCTGCCCTTTGGCGAGAGAGGCGATGACTGGCTCGGGCTGGATCTCCGCAGAGTCCAATCTCCGACCAGGCGACTGTCAAACAATCAGATCGCGGGTTACATCCTTATCGACCGTGACGCCAATCCCGACCTGATGGACCAGACCAATCGCGAGGGTCTCATCGAAGGGCCGGAGTTTGATGATCTCCGGAGGGCTGCCCGTTTCCTCCTGAACAAGCTGGAGAACGAGAGATACGACATACGTCCCCGAGGTAAACCCCGCGGTCAGCGAAGGGGTCTTCTTGAGCGTGTCGACCTGGAAGAGTTGCGCACGGCGGTCTCCGAGGTGGTGCCGGAAGACTCGGCCATCCCCGGCTTGGTTGACGACCTTCAGGACGATCTGGACGAGAAGATGGAGAGAATAGGGGAGGTGCTGGCCCGTTACCACCGCCTCGCAACCCTGGGACAGTTGGTTGATCAGGTGGTACATGAACTCGGCCAGCCGATTCCCGCCATCGGGGACGCGGCGGTCCTGGGAACCGAAGCCATAGACCAGGCTCTCCCGACATCTCAGGAAGGCGCTCTCCTCACGAAACTCTCCGGCTATTTCGAGACGATTATCCGGCAGGGGAGGGTGGCCGGTGACGTTATTCGACGCATCGTGCCCTTCGGTGGTCGTCGCCGCGGCCGTCCGACGCGATACATGATTGAGGAGGCGATAGACAACGCTGTCGCCCTTCTGCAAGAGAGGATCAGGTCGGGGGGCGCCGAGATCCGGGTTCCCGACAGTGCGCACAGTGTCTCCATCGACGGCACGGAGATCCAGGAGGTTCTGGTCAACCTCATCGACAACAGCCTTCACTGGCTGCAATGGGCCAGGAAGAGCGAGAGAGTCATAGCGATAGACGTCGACCGCCACCATGACGGAAGTCTGGCCATCACTGTCGAGGACTCCGGTCCCGGCGTCCCGGAGGCTGATCGGCACCGCATTTTTGATCCCTACTTCAGTCTCAAGGAAGACGGTGTCGGGCTGGGACTCTCGATTGCAGGTGAGATCGTGTCCGACTACTACGACGGTGAACTGGAACTGCTGGCGCCGGGGGAACTGGGTGGCGCCCGGTTCAGGGCCACATTGCGGAGGAGAGTGTGATGAGCGCTGGCTGGAGAATCCTCGTTGTTGACGATGATCGTGACATCTCGGAGAATCTTCGGGAGTTGGTCAGCCCGGCTGCTGTCAACGAAGCGGGCGATCCTCCCGATGTCGAGGTGCAACTTGACTTCGACGAGGCCTTGGAAGCCCTTGCGCGAGAGGACTTCGATCTGCTGGTGCTGGATGTGCGGAACCAGGCGATGGAGGGCTGGTCCACCGGAGAATCCGATAGGGGTTTGGAGGTTTTCGAACGTGTCCGCCTCCGTCGCTTCGTGCCTGTGGTCTTCTACACGGCGCTCCCCTATCTGGTGGAAGGGTTGGCCAACCCACCCTTCGTGCAGGTGGTGTCCAAACTCTCGGCCAGTCGCGTGGAGGAATTACGTC
>CAYWGY010000240.1:2019-3499 GCA_964458055.1 uncultured Acidimicrobiaceae bacterium
CTGCCTTTGACTCGGGTTTCCCCCGCCTCCACCGTGCGCTCAAACATCATGTCGAGGCATTGACGAGAGAATTCATGATCGGGTTCGTCGAGAGGAACTGGTCGGAGTTGCAGGACCACAAGGCCGACGTGGCCCATCTTCTGATGAGACGTCTCGGCATTTCCTTCGAGGGCGGCGCCTCTCAACTGGCCTCGGAACTCGGGTATTCGCCGGAGGAGGTATCCGGGCAGATGGTCCATCCCACCCGCCTCTATGTTGTTCCACCGAGCGGTGACTACAGAATGGGGGATGTTCTCCGAGGACCGGACGCCTTGGATGGCGAGCCGGCCGGCAACACCCGTTGGTACGTCATTCTCACGCCTTCATGCGACCTTGTTACCGATCGGGTTAAGGCGGACCATGTCCTGGTTGCCGAATGCCGACCAATTGAGGAATTTGAGCAGTACCAAGTCTGGATCGAGGCGCAGAGGTCTCCCGGGGGAGCGAGTAGGAGTCAGCGCAGTCAGCTTGAGCGATTGTTGGTGTCGAGGCCCCAAGGTCAGCCGGTGGACCGTTATCACTACCTGCCCGCGGCATTTGAAGTCCCGGATCTTGTGGTTGACAACCAGAGAGTTGTTCACATTGGCTTCGACCAACTTGATCTTTACACAAGGATTGCCTCTCTCGACAGCCCATACGGTGAAGAGTTGTCGCACCGATTCCACCGGTATGTGGGTCGGTTGGGTACGCCCGGCCTTGACCTACGGACCGTGTTGAAACGGATGGAAGCGGGAACCTGACCTCGTATCCGGGGGTTACGGTCAGCCTTGGACGGAGAAGCCTCCGTCTATGCGGATTTCGGTGCCGGTGGTGAAGGTGGAGGCGTCGGAGGCCAGGTAGGCGGCGATGCCTTCGAACTCTTCTATGGTGCCCCATCTGGCGAGGGGGACGCGGTGGCGGATGTAGCGGTTGAAGTCGTCGTTCAGTTGTTCGGGTCCGGTCATCTCGGTGGCGATCCATCCCGGGCTGACGGCGTTGACGCGTATGCGGTGTGGCGCCAGGGAGACCGCCAGGGTCTTGACGAATCCGAGCTGTGCGGCCTTGCTGGCGGCGTAGTGGGGGAGGCGGGGGATGCCGTAGTTGGCGGCGATGGAGGAGGTGATGACTATGGACCCTCCGTCTCCCTGTTCGATCATGACCTCGGTTGCCGAGCGTACGGGGAGCATGGTGCCGGTGGCGTTCACCTTCATGGTGATGTTCCATGCCTTTAGGGTGAGGTCGGGGAAGACGGCGCTGCGTCCGATGCCGGCGTTGGCGAATATCGAGTCGATGCGTCCGAAGCGCTCGAGGGTGGCCCGGGTGGCCTCTTCGACCCGTTCCTCGGAGGTGACGTCGCAGGTCACCGGTAGAGCCTCGGCGCCCAGGTTGCGGAGTTCTTCGGCGGCGGCGCGGTTGTATGCCTCGCTCCGCCCCCAGACCGCCACCGCCGCACCCGCCTTCG
>CAYWGY010000241.1:0-3412 GCA_964458055.1 uncultured Acidimicrobiaceae bacterium
GGCAACCCATGGAAGCCCCGCCAAGTACACCCTGGTGGTCCCCGAGGACGAGGAATCCAGCCCCTGGGAACCGCTGCATGTCCAGTTGGGTTACCGGCCGGACGAGTCCACCGTGTCGGTGGCGGGAGTCGAGTCGGTGATCAACTCCACGGCGGTGTGGTGGACACCCGACTCTCTGGCGAAGATGCTGGCCAAGACCCTCCGTTCCACCGCCACCAGCCAGTTCTTTTCCCGGGGCACCTTGACCCTTCTGATGAGCCCCGCCCACGCCGGGGTGTTCGCCCGGGACGGGTGGGGCAAGAGACGCTTGCGAGAACATTTGTGGGAGATGGGAAAGGTCCCCCTGTCCGACTATCCGCCCGAGGGCAACATCCCCCAGGGAGACTGGACCGTGGAGGGCGACAAGGTGCTGCTCTGCGAGACTCCCGACGACTTGCGGATAGTGGTGGGAGGCGGCACCGAGGGAAACGCCTCCCATTCGGTGTTCTTCTCGGGGTTCTGCCTTTCCAAGGGCGTCACCAGGAGGATCGAGTGACCAGCGACCTCTTGACCCATCTGCGCTCCAAGGTCGAGCCGCTTGTGGACGGCTGGGAAGACGACGGTCACGTGCCGCCCGAGGCGCTGTGGGAGGTGGGAAGGCGCTTCGGACTGCTCGGCATGATGACTCCCGTCGAACGGGGAGGCAATCCCCGGCCGTGGAGGGAGATAGTGAGGGTGGCCACCGATCTGGGCCGCATCTACCGGCCTTTCGGGTTTTTGTTGACCAACGCCCTGATCGCCGGGTACCTGGCGGCGGTCGCCGACGACCTGCAATGGAAGAGGTTGGGCCTTCCCATAGTCGAGGGCAGGGGAGCTTCGGTGCTGGCTCTGAATGAACCGGACAGCGGCAACGATCTGGCGGCGCTTCGGACCACCGCCGAAGAGTGTGATGAGGGCTATCGGCTGACCGGGACCAAGACCTACATTCCCAATGCCGACCAGGTCGATGTGTTGCTGGTGGCCGCCCGGGAGGCGCCCGAGGCGGCGCCTTCGATGTTCGCGGTCGATCCCGGTTCAAGCGGGTGTGAGGTGCAGCGGTTGGGACCCACCATGGCGCTGCGAGGAGTCCACCTGTGCGAGATCAAGCTGGAGGGGTGCCTGGTGTCATCCGAAGACCGGATAGGGGAGATGAAGGGCCTGTGGCCCCACCTGGCACGCAGTCGCCTGCTCACTTCCGGGCTGGCGTTGGGGTGCGCGGCTGAGGCCTTGGATCTGGCTCTCGACTACGCCGCCCGGACCCACCGGTTCGGCAAACCCCTCAACCGGCAGGGAGCTGTGCAGCAGAACCTGGGAGAGATGGGCATCGGGGTGGAGACCGGCCGGGTCTATCTCCACCACGCGGCTTCGGCAATGGACTCTGGGGAACGGGCTTCTCTCCAGATCTCCACGGCCAAGGTTTACATCACCGACTTGGCCATGAATGTGACGACCTCGGCCACTCAACTCATGGGAGGATGGGGTTACCTGACCTCGGGCAAGGTGGAGAGGCTCATGAGGGAGGCGAAACTCAACCAGATCGTGGACGGGGCCAACGAGATCCACCGGACGCTGATCGCCAAGGAATTGTCCCATCGACGTCAGGAGGCAGGGAAATGAGCAACCAGGTTTCTTCCGTGGCGGTCATCACCGGCGGCGCCAGCGGCATCGGCTGGAAGACCGCCGAATTGCTGCTGGAGCGGGATCCCGGTGTGGCCTGCGCGCTGGTCGACCTCAATGAAGCAGAGTCGGGTGAGTTGATCGGACGTTTCGGCGAGGACCGCGTGCGCTTCGTGCAGTGCGATGTCACCGATCCGTCAGCGGTTGCGGCTGCCGCAGAAGAGATCCAGGCATGGAACCGGCCCATAAGAATGCTGGTCACCTGCGCGGGACTCCAGATCGTGGGCGACAGCTTCGAACTGCCCACCGAGCATTGGCGAAAGGTGACGGCGGTCCACCTCAACGGGACCTTCTATTGGTGCCAGGCGGCCGGCCGCGCCATGCGGGACAGCGGAGGAGGAGCGATCGTCACGGTCGGTTCGATTGCACAGGACTTCGGTTTTCCCGGTAGGGCGGCCTACACCACCTCGAAAGCGGGGATCGGTGGTTTAACCAGGGTGTTGGCCGTGGAGTGGGCGCCGGCGGGGATCAGGGTCAACCAGGTGATCCCCGGGATGGTGGAGACGCCGCTATTCAAACGGGCGGCCGCCCAGGGGGTGGTGGACCCCCGGGAAGCAGGAGCGGAGCATGCCCTGGGACGGTTGGGAACCACCGGGGAACTGGCCGAGGCAATCGTGTTTTTGCTGTCCGACCAATCGAGTTTCATCACCGGGGAACTGGTGCGTGTGGACGGGGGCTTCCGGGCCCAGCGTCTTGAGTAAAGGAGCAAATACAGATAATGGCAAATGACAAGATCAACTGGGACCGAGTCAACGCGTACATGCAGCGGAGCAAGACCCGAGCGGTTCTGAAGCCCTACGGGATGCCCGATATCACAAACCCGTTCACCTCCGCCTACGCCGACGTGGACGTATCGCCCCGCTGGCCGATTTCCGATGAGGTGGCCATCTCGGTTGCCCTCACCGGCGGTTTCTTCATGACCCGCCACAACCCCGCACAGCCCATCTCGGAGCAGGAGATCATGGAGGCGGGGCGCGCCTGCATGCGAGCGGGCGCCTCGGCGCTGCACATCCACGTGCGCAACGAGGCGGAGTGGTCGATCCTGGATCTTGCCCGCTTTGTAACCATCATCGAGCCGCTCCGTGACGAGTTCGAGGACCTGTACGTGTCAGCGGGAGAAGTGGCCATCGGTCCCGACGACTGGAACGAGATGATCAAGATCTCCAACTCGGGCCTGATCACCGGTTCGCCGGTGAACACCACCGCCACCTTCTGCGGCGACACCCTGTTCGCCAAGCCTCCGGCAGTGGTGATCGAGAAGACCCGCATCCTGATGGAAGCGGGCGTGAAGCCCGAGATCGCGGTCTACACCGACGCAGACGTGGACAACGCCCGCCGCTACCTGATCGAATCGGGCCTGCTGGAAGAACCCCTCTACTGGGTGGTTCTCCCTGCTCTTCCCGGCGGAAGCCCCATGCACAACCCCCGCCAGATGATCCAGGGCCTCACCCGCATCGTTGACTCCATCCTCGACATCAACCCAGACTCCATCATCTCGGTCTGCGCCGCCGGCCGCCCCTCGGTCTACCTGGTCACCCTGGCCATGCTAATGGGCCTCCACGTCCGCCTGGGAATGGAGGACACCGTGTGGCGCTACCCCCACCGCGACGAGTTGATCGCCTCCAACCTGCAGCAACTCGAAGCCGTGATAGCCATAGCCGAAAACCTCGGCCGCACCCCCATGTCCGGCGCCCGCTACCGGGAACTGCTGGGAGTG
>CAYWGY010000242.1:0-3360 GCA_964458055.1 uncultured Acidimicrobiaceae bacterium
GTCCTTACCAGGTGACCCTGGTACGGGGTGCTGCCCCAAGCACGGCAGGTGATGATGGTCTCCCCGGCCGGCGACCGCAGCGTGGACCCGTGCGGCGGAGAGTCCAGAATGAGACACTGGGAAAAGAGGACGGAACCGAGACCCGCGCCATAGGTCGATGATCCCCCAAACTAGAACCCTCACCTATTCCGATGAGTGAAGTGCGGCTAGATTCTTGGTTATGCCCAATCGCCCATCGAAAGGGAAGCAGCGCAGACCGGGTAGCGGTCGGCGGGTTTCTGCTGGACGACACACCCGACCACATGCTGTAAGGGGGGTGACCGACCGCGGTCAGCAGGTGCCGATTAACCCGCCTGCCGCATCGACAAGCAGCACAGCAACTCCAAAGCCTCCGCCCAAAGGTTGATCCCTTCCCCTGGTTCGGTTGAAGGAGTAGTTCCTTGCCGGCCATTTTGGCAGTCTTGTCGTCTTCATAGCGTTTCTGACGCCTGGGTTCGTCTGTTTTGGCGCGGCTTGAGATGCGGTTCCCGAGCAGGAACTACACCGCGCTGCGGGAGACCGCACTGGTGGTATCGGCGAGTCTTCTCTTCAATGGTCGGGTCAGCGGCGGGCTCTGATCTTCCACTCTTCGAGGTCGCCGTTGTCTGTTACCACTACGGCGCGGCTCCACATGTTGATGGTGGCGCATGCGTGGTTGGGGACGATGCGCACCAGGTCTCCCACCGCCAGTCCTGCCACGCCCGGTCCTTTGAGGAACCCGTGCTCTTCGTTGGCCCGGTGGAAGCCTATGTCTGCATAGGCGTTGCCTGCGGTGAGCACCCTTCCGAATCCCGTGCCGACGGTCGGTCCGTCGGAACTCATCGCCTTGCTCCCCGCATCGATGATCGCTTCGCCGGCCCTGGGGGTGCTCACCACTCGCGCCGCCACTGTCAGGGCACAGTCCTCCAGGGTGGCGCTTCCCACCGTAACCTGGTTGGCGTCGTTGAATACATAGGTTCCGCAACGCGCCTCGGTGACTCCCGTGACGGTGGGAGTGGAGGTCGAGCCGGGTGTGGAACCCACTGACACTGTTCCCACTTCGAACCCGGCCCTCCGGAGAGCCTCCGCAGTTTCGACTACCGTCCGTCCCGCCGAGCGACCCTCTGCTTCCATGCCTCTGCGGTCCTCGCCGAATCCGCTCAGGTGTCCCTCATGAGTCATTACGCCCTCCAGCTGTAAGGCGCCCAACCGGGTCAGTCGCCCTGCCAGGTCCAGCACCTGGGCCGGCGCCACCCCTGCCCGTCCGAGTCCAGTGTCCACCTCGATGACGTAGGGTATCACCACGCCCTGAGCCGATGCTGCTTCAGCCAGAGGTGCTGCGGCTCTAAGGGAGTCGAGCGCCACCCGCACATGTCCCCGCCGGTTGGCCTCTACTGCGAATCTGACCTTCGGGCCGCCCACCGGCTGGTGTGCCCAGGTGATGTCGGGGTACCCATGATCGAGAAGGCAGTCCACCTCTGCCGGGGTGGCACAGGTGAAGCCCACACAGCCCCCCTGGCTTTGGAGCCGGGCGACTTCCACCATCTTCGATGTCTTCCAGTGAGGCCGAAGAGACACTCCCAGTCGGCTCATCCGTTCAGCCATCTCGGCGATGTTTCTTTCCAAGACTGGCCGATGCACCACCAGGGTGGGGGTGGGCCGGTTGGCAAAAGCGGTAAGGATCAAGAGTCGACCTCTTCTTGTGTGTGCATGTCGACCAGGACATGCTTCAGAATCTTGCCGGTGGCGCTGCGGGGCAGGTGATCGGCGAGGATCAGTCTTTTGGGTTTCATGTGGGTGGCAAGGTGGGTGGCAACCCAATCGGCCAAGTCCTCCAGAGTCGGGGAAGGCCCGGGCCGGGGCACCACAACCGCGGTGACGGCTTCGCCCCAGTTGCGGTCGGGCAGGCCGATCACGGCTACCTCGGCCACCCGAGGATGACGGGAGAGAACATGCTCTATCTGTGGAGGGTAGATGTTCACGCCCCCGCTGATGATCAGTTCCTTGAGCCTTCCCGACAGGTACAGGTACCCGTCGGCGGTGTGATAACCCAGGTCACCGGTGTGAAGCCAGCCATCCCGGATGGCCGACTCGGTGGCCTGGGGATGTCTCCAGTAGCCTGTCATCAGCTTCGGCGTGCGGATCAGGAGTTCGCCGACCTGTTCGGGTTCGGTATCCCTTCCTCCGGGCGTTGCAACCCTTATGTCCACTCCCACCATGGGACGGCCGATGGAGAGCCCGCTGGAGGTGATCCCGATCCTGCGTTGATGGTCCTCGGGACCCAAAGCCGCGCAGGCCGCGGTGGCCTCGGTCAGTCCGTACCCGTGGTAGAGACCGCAGGGAAGGGAATCCATCATTCTCTCGACCAGGTTGGAACGGGTGGAAGCCGCCCCGTAGAGCAGCAGCCGCATGGAGCGAAACAGGTCGGGATCGAACTTGGGAGAGTCGAGGATGCGTTGTAGCTGGGTCGCAACCATGATGGTGGTGGTCACCCCTGTCTGCGAGATCGTTCGCATCGCATCGTCGGCGTCGAAGGTGGGAAGTACCACATGGGACTGTCCATCGACCAGCATGGTTATCACCCGCAGTCCGGCAGAGGCGTGGTAGAGCGGGGTCGCAGAGAGATAGACATCCGTCGGGAGGAGTCGCTGGGCGACGGCCGTCACGAAGGCGTTGAAGGCCAGGGCTCGCTGGGAGAGGCACACCCCCTTGGGTTCTCCGGTGGTGCCGCTGGTGTAGATGATCAGCGCGGTGTCCTCGGATTGTGCGCTGTTGGGTATCGGATGGGAAGAGGACAGTAGTTGGCGGTATTCGGAGCTTTCATGTTCAAGCACCGTCATTCCGGGCTCTCCGGCCCGCGCCACCATCTCTCCGTACTCCGGTCCGACGATGGCAGCCCGGGGACCGGCGTCGGCCAACTGCCGGGCCACCTCGGCAGGGGCCAGCCGGGTGGACAGGGGGACCGCGGCGGCGCCCAGGCGCGCCGCTGCAAGATAGGCGTCGAAGAATGCCAGACCCGCCGGAGCCATCACCGCCACCCGGTCGCCCCTCTGAACCCCCAGCCGTCCCAGGCCGCCGGCGACTCTCTCGACCCGCTCGGCCAGTTGGACATAGTTCAGCGAGGGCCCCCCGACTACCCGCACCGCCCACCGGTCGGGATACAGCCGGGCCGAGCGGTCCAGGAGGTCGCTAACCAGTGCCGTCATGACTCCCCGAACGATACGGCGTTGATGGCCGCAGGGTAGGTCAACCGTCCTCGCTCTGCCATCCCAGATTGGAGAGGAGCACGATCCCGGTGCCTATCAGCAGCGCCGGGGGGTTGGCGATGGAGACGTCGGCGAA
>CAYWGY010000243.1:0-3261 GCA_964458055.1 uncultured Acidimicrobiaceae bacterium
GGTGATAGACCGCGACGGTCTGATGCTGGGATACGCCGGGGTCTACGGGTCCTTCCTGCTGCATGCCAAGCGGGCCGCAGCCCGGTTCGGGGTGGACTCCAAGGAGATCCTCCTCGAACTCGGGAAGAGAGGCGTGGTGGGAGGCCAGGAGGACATGATCATCGACGTGGCCCTCGACCTATCGAAGTGAGCGATCCGGCAACACGTATGGTCCCCCCGACATCGAGAGCCAGCGCTACCTTCAACCCGCCAGGTAGTCGGGCGCCACGCCGAAGAGGACTTCCCCTCCATGCCGGTGGGAGAAGAGTTGGTAGGGGACGTCCCGGGGAACGTAGAAGCCGTCGCCCACACCGAGTTCGAACCAACTGGGCGGATCGGCCTCCTCGGGCAGGAAGACGGCCATCTCGCCCTCAAGGACCACGAACACCAAGTCTCCCCCGTGCCGGCGGACTGCGCTCTGCTGTCCCGGGAGTAGCGTCGCCCTCCCGGCCGTGAGGTGCTCGGTGCTGCAAATCAGGCCCACCAGGAGTTCATCTCCGGGATCGTCGACCCTCCACAGCAGATCGTCGCCGCCGATCCGGCGGAAACGGCGCGTCTTCTCCCGCTCGGCCCGGCTCATGGGCCACCTCCCCAGCCAGCGGTCGTCGGCGTACCGCCACTCCGACAGATACCGCTTCGTCCGCGCATATGTCGAGGAGGCGCCGGTTGACGGAGGCGGAGCGAACAACTCCATCACCCGGAGGGGGCGGTCGTTGCTCCGGTTGACGGCGTGATGCCAGGTGTCCCGTCGGAAGAAGACCGCCTCGCCCGGTCCTGCGACCTCGGCTTCTCCGCTCTCGGGATTGACAATCAGCATCTCCCCCTCCACCACGAACAGCACCTCGTCGGCCGCGAAGATGGTGCGGTTTTGGTCGGAGTGGGTGAAACGAGCCCTCGGGCGGAGCGAGAACTCGATGAGATGTATCAGCGAGGTCGACGCATAGATGCGGTCGCCCACGTAGCCTGCCTCGGTGTCTCCCCACAGGTGCAGGAGGGCATCGTCGTAGCGTATGGCAGTCGCCCGGTCATAGTCGGGTCGCGGCGAGGGTCTCCGGGTCATGCACCCTGGTGTGGAAGCATCGATACAAAGATACCGGATGGGCGGTCTACTATTCGGCGGAATGCAGAGTTCAATAATCGGCGCTGCCGTCAAGCGGGTGGAGGACCCGCGGTTGATAAGAGGGCGTGGGCGCTATGTAGGAAACATCACCCGGCCGGACGCATTGTGGATGAAGGTGGTGCGTTCGGACACACCCCACGGCGTCATCACCGACATCGACACCTCGGAGGCCGTCGATTCGCCGGGTGTGGTGGCGGTGTTCACCGCCGCGGACCTGAACCTGACGCCCCTGCCGGTGGGGTCCCCGGGCGCCGATCCCCGCTTCACCCAGTCGGTCCCGGCCTCCGACCGGGTCCGTTTCGTCGGAGAAGCGGTTGCGGTGGTGATCGCCGAGACAGACCAGCAGGCGGCCGATGCCGCTCGCCGGGTCTGGGTGGACATCGATCCACTGCCGGCTGTCACCTCTCCGGTTGAGGCGATGTCCGATGAGGCTCCCCTGCTGTTTCCCGAGGTGGGGACCAACATCGCCCTCGACACCACCACAACCGAGCCTGCAGATGACCCGCTTTCCGATGCCGAGGTGGTGATCCGGGCCAACTTCTACAACCAGAGGGTGGCGGGGATCCCCCTGGAGAACAGCAACTGCCTGGCCGTGCCCGACGGCGACCGTCTCGATGTGTGGACGGGCTCGCAGAACGCCTTCGTCCACCGCAACGTCATCTCCCGCTGCCTGGGGATCGACCGCGACCTCCTGCGGGTGAGGGTGCCCGATTTGGGAGGAGGGTTCGGAGTGAAGATCGCTCCCGTGGCAGAGCAGGTCCTGTGTGCGGCTTCGGCCTACCGCCTCGGGCGACCGGTGCGCTGGCAGGAGACCCGCGAGGAGAACCTGCTGACCCTCCCCCACGGTAGAGGTCATTACCAGTACGTGGAGTTGGGAGCCCGCCGCGACGGGACCCTCACCGGCCTGCGCATCCACACGGTGGCCGAGTCGGGCGCCTACGTCTATTTCGGCGCCTATCTGCCGGAGTTCACAATCATGGTGGCCAACGGCGCCTATCACATCCCCAAGGTCCGGTTCACCTACCAGTCGGTGGTGGCCAACACCTGCCCCATCAACGCCTACCGCGGCGCCGGGCGTCCCGAGGCCACGGCCTATTTGGAGCGGTGCATGGACCTGTTGGCGCAGGAACTGGGGATGGACCGCATCGAGTTGCGCCGCCGCAACTTCATAAAACCCCACCAGTTCCCCTACCGGACGCCCACCAACCAACTGTACGACTCCGGCGACTACGACAAGGCCCTGGACCGGGCCCTTGAGATAGCCGGATACGACGAGCTGAAACGCGAACAGGCCGAGCGGAAGGGCAGGTTGCGGCTGGGGGTGGGCATCAGCACCTACGTCGAGATAACCGCTCCGCAGAACCGGAACGAGTGGGGATCGGTGACTGTACGCGACGACGACATGATCGAGGTGGCCACGGGCATCTCCTCTCACGGCCAGGGACACGAGACCGCCCTTTCCCAGATCATCTCCGACGTGATGTCGGTCCCCATCGAGCGCATCATCTACATCCAGGGCGACACCGGGAAGGTCGCCTCCGGCGGGGGCACCATGGGCTCGCGTTCACTGCAACTGGGAGGACCGGTGATCCTGGAGGCGGGGCAGATGGTGGTGAAGAAGGGCCGGGAGCTCTTCGCCAGTCTCCACGAAGCGGCCCTGGAGGACGTGGTGGTCACGGAAGGCGGGCTGGTGACGGTGGCGGGCTCGCCCGACATCTCCATGACCTGGGGGCAGTTGGCCGACGCCAGCGAGGATGGGCTCTCCTCCGCGATGACCAAGGAACAGGCCGAGGCCACCTTTCCCTTCGGGACCCACATCGCCGTGGTGGAGGTGGATATCGAGACCGGAGACGTGCGCTACCTGCGCCACATCGCCGTCGACGACTGCGGAAAGATACTCAACCCGCGGCTTGTGGACGGACAAATCCACGGCGGGGTGGCCCAGGGCGCCGGTCAGGCTCTGTTGGAACAGGTCCTCTACGACTCCGACGGCTACCCGCTGACCACCAACCTCACCACCTACCTGGTGCCGACCGCCGCCAACCTTCCCGCCATCGAGTTGGAGAACACCATCACGCCCACGATCCAGAATCCTCTGGGAG
>CAYWGY010000244.1:0-3242 GCA_964458055.1 uncultured Acidimicrobiaceae bacterium
TGCCGGAACTGGATGACCTCGAACGTTTCTGCTTGGTTGACGACGCCTGGGCGCTGGTGGAGAGCGGTGAGAGTCCGGCGGTCTCCTACCTGGAGGTGGCAGCGGCCTACCGCGCCGAGAAAGAGTTCGCCATATGGTCGGCGGTGCTGGGCGGGCTGGGAACCATGCATCACCACCTGGTGGGAGAACGGCACAGGGAGAGCTTCGGGAAACTGGTGATGGAGTTGATCGAACCGCGGCTCTCCCGATTGGGTTGGGAGCCCCGGCCGGGCGAGAGTGACTTGACGCGCCAACTGCGGGGGCTCCTTCTGGGGAGCGCCGGAAGGCTGGCCGACCAACCCGACTATCTGTCGGGGTCACGGGAGAGATTCGAGGAGTGGCGGATCACCGTGTCATTGACCCCGAGGTAGCCGAAGCCAGCCTGTTCACGGTGGCTGCTCATGGTGACGATGGCGTCTATGAGCGGTTGTTCTCCCTCTACCAGAACACCGAGGCTCCCCAGGAGAAGGTGAGATTCCTGCGGGCGCTGACATTCGTCGAGACCGAATCCGGGGTCGACTCCACCCTTCGGGCCGTGCTGGACGGAACCGTTCGTAACCAGGATTCGGCATGGGTGCTGGGGTGGCTGTTCCGCCGGAGGCGCATCGGTTCTTATGCCTGGGGGCGAGTAGAGGAGCAGTGGGATGACATCGTGGCTTCGCTCCCCCCGATGATGGTCAGGTATCTGGTGGACGGAGTGTACAACCTCTCCGATCCCTCTGTGGCGGACCGGGTGAGGACTTTCCTCTCCACGGCCAATCTCCCCCACGCAGAGAAGGCAGGCGCCCAGGCGTTGGAGCGCCTCGGCGCCTACGTGCGCCTACGAGAGCGGGAGACCGAGCCATTGGGTCACCACCTGGGTTCGCTCTGATCTTGACACCGTCGGTGTAGGACCGCCCGGGTGTGGGAGAATGTGCACTGACGACACTTCGTGCGCGGGTTTTGGGGTCACCGAGGAAGGAGCGAGGTCGCTGTCCTCCCAAAGGACCTGTCTGCCCAAGAAGGGCTGGGAGGCCGAGTCTCGTCCCTCGACTTCCCAGCCCTTCTGCCAGGCTGTTGTCAAGCGTGTAGTTGTCTAGCGGATCTCGGCGCTGGCGCCGGTGCCCTCGAGTTGCTTCTTGGCGGCGTCGGCGGCGTCGGCATCCACCTTCTCGAGGATGGCCTTGGGGAAGGCATCCACGAGGGCCTTGGACTCCCGGAGACCGAGATTGGTCAGGGCCCGGACCTCCTTGATGACAGCGATCTTGGCGGGGCCTATGGCGGTGAGCACGACGTCGAACTCAGTCTGCTCCACCTCTTCCTCCTCCTGGGCGCCGTCGCCGGCGGGAGCGGCTGCGGCGGCCACCGGAGCGGCTGCGGTCACATCAAAGTGCTGCTCGAAGGCGTCCAGGAACTCCTTCAGTTCCAATACGGTCATCTCCTCGAAGACACTCAACAGTTCAGGGGTACTCATCTTGGCCATTTTGTTTTTCCTTTCTTATCTAATCTCAGGCCGACTCGGCCGCCTGCTTGCGCTCAAGGAGCTCGGAGAAGGCGCCTACGGCCGAACGGGTGAACGAGGCGAACATGCCGGCCGTTTTGTGAAGCGGTCCCGAAATGCCACCCGCCACCTTTCCCAGGAGTTGGGAGCGGGACCCGAGTTGTGCGAACTGGCCGACCTGTTCCAGGTTCACATACCTTCCGGCGACAATTCCCCCCTTCAACACCAATCTGCGGTGCAGACGGCTTTGTTCGCGCACCGTCTTGGCAGCCTCCAGGGGATCACCCTCGGCAAAGACCAGGGCAGTGGGTCCCGCCAGGTGTTCGGAGTAGTCGTCATGCCCCATCTCGGTCATGGCCCGGCGGGTCAAGGACATCTTGACCACACGCATCCGCGCATCATGTTCCTTGAGCGACCTGCGTATCTCCTGCATCTCCTTGACTCCCAGCCCCCGGAACTCGGTGAGGTAGATGGCTTCGACGGCAGATATATCTTCACGGAGGGCGGCCACCCTCTCGACCTTCTCGGCTCGACTCATCGGCATTTTCTTGTCCTCCAATAAAGAAACCCCGGCATCCTCAACCGGAAACCGGGGGCGAAAACGCCGACCTGCGCTGGCGGGACATCTCCCTTATTCCCCTAACGGGGCCAGCGGTCTGTGGTCGAGGTACAGAGTTTGGTGTTGTTGGGGTGAATTCTATCGAACAGGCACTATCGACACAAACTGTCGTGTCGGAGAGATCCTTCCCTTCCCGCGGCTAGGCGGTAGCCGTCAACTCCTCCAGGCGATTCACGTCGATCTTGACTCCCGGACCCATCGTGGAAGAGATGGTCAGCGACCTCATGTAGCGACCCTTGGCGGCCGCAGGACGCTCCCGGTTCAGTTCATCGACGATGACGGAGAGATTCTCGGCCAGCTTCTTGGTGCTGAAGCTCACCTTGCCTATGGCCGAATGGACGTTCCCGTAACGGTCGGTCCGATACTCCACCTGGCCCGCCTTGAATGCGGACACGGTGGTGGCCAGATCGTTGTTCACGGTGCCGGACTTGGGATTCGGCATCAATCCCCGGGGCCCGAGAATCCTCCCCAAGCGACCGACTTTGGGCATCATGGCAGGGACCGCGATAGCGACATCGAAATCGAGGGGTGCTCCGGCCGCGATCTCGGCGATGAGATCTTCTCCTCCCACCTTGTCGGCGCCGGCCTGCCGGGCTTCGTCGTGACGGTCGGGGGGAGCGAACACCGCCACCCGCACGGTCTTGCCGGTGCCGTGGGGAAACGAGACGTTGCCACGCAGCATCTGGTCGGCTCGGCGGGGGTCGACACCCAACCGGAACGCTACTTCAATGGACTCGTCAAAACGGGCCGGAGCCATGAATTTGACAAGGTCCAGGGCCTCTGTGGGCGAGTATGCCGAGTGACGATCGTACCGGCGTTGGGAATCTCTGTATTTCTTGCCTCTTCGGGGCATCATTACCTCCGTGGTCCAGGCGGCTCGTTCAAGCGAGCCTCCCACTGGTTGTGTTTATCGGTGCCGTTAGCCTGCGACCTCTATCCCCATGGATCGGGCAGTGCCGGCCACGATGCGCATGGCAGACTCCTCATCCTGGGTGTTGAGATCGGGCATCTTGATCTTGGCGATTTCCCGCACCTGGTCCGAAGTGATGCTGCCGACCTTCTCCAGGTGAGGCTCACTGGATCCCTTCTCGACACGGGCGGCTT
>CAYWGY010000245.1:0-3143 GCA_964458055.1 uncultured Acidimicrobiaceae bacterium
AGACCCGACCACTCACCCGCAAGTCAGCCAGACGCTGGGAAAGGGCAAGGATCAAAGGACATCGCCGGCGGACAGGTGGCAGGAACCCCCGTTACAACAAGACAAGGGATGGTGGCTACCGGCGCCGTTCCGGAGGATGGTGGTAGCCGGGGAGATGTCCTCCCTGTCTAGCGGGAATTCTCAAGACTGACGGGACCGGCGCGGAGGACCTTGGGGGGACGATCAGGCAGAACCTCCAAGACTGTGGAGGCCACTCCTCCCGGAGAGACTCCCGGGAGATAGACCTCCACCTGGTCTCCGAACATCTCTCGGGCTTCCAGGTGGGATGTGGCCGGGGGGTCTCCGGAGCGATTGGCGGAGGTGACCGACAGGGGACCGCTGAGCTTCACCAACTCCAGTGCCAGTGGATGATCGGGCATACGGAGTCCGACTGTGGTTGTCTCCGGATCGGAGTGCTCCGGACGGAGAGAGAGCACCAGGGTGAGGGGCCCGGGCCAGTGGTCCCTGGCAAGGCGGCGGGCGAGGGGAGGGAAACAGGCAATTCGTTCCGCATCGGCTATGGAGGCCACCAGCACGGGGATCGGCTTTCCTTCCGGGCGCACCTTGAGACGGAAGAGTTCCTCCTGGGAGGAGTGGTGGGTGGCCAGCCCGTAGACGGTGTCGGTGGGTACGCCCACCACTTTGCCCCGGCCCAGGAGGGACCGGGCGCGGATTATCAGAGGCGGGCTCATCAATCCGGGACCCCACCCCACACGAACCGGGGCCGACCGGCCAAGTCGTTGTGGATCTTGGCGTCTATGCCGCCGGCCCTGAAAGCCTCCCAGGCTTCCTCGGCCTGGGTTTCCCCGATTTCAACAGCCACAGTTCCGGATGGCCTCAACCAATCCGAGACACCGGCGGCCAGTCTTTTCAGGACCTCGGTGCCACGGGGGCCGGCCACCAGGGCCCCGTATGGCTCGGCCCTCACGTCGTCCGGAAGGCCGGGCCACTCAGCCTCGGCGACGTAGGGCGGATTGGAGACCAGTATGTCCACCTTACCCCTAAGCGAGAAGGGCAGTGCCCCGAAAAGGTCGCCTTTCCTCAACCGTATACGTCCCCCCTGCCAGGGGTTTGCCCTGATGTTCTCCCGGGCCAGTTCCAGGGCCGCCGGAGAGATGTCGGTGGCCACCACTGCCGCTCTGGGATAGGAGTGAGCCAGCGCCAAGGCCAGGGCGCCCGAGCCAGTGCCGATGTCCACGATCACTGACGGCAGGGAGGCGGGGACAAGCCGGGTCACCAGTTCCCATAATTGCTCGGTCTCGGGTCGGGGTATGAGAGCCCTCTCATCCACTGCCACCCGTATCGGGCCGAAATCCACGTGGCCCTCGATGTATTGGAGGGGATATCCGGTCATACGCTTTCTGATCAGGGAGCAGGCGGCTGTAGGGATGGCTAGATTCGGAGAATATTGCGTTGTGGCAACAATTGCAATTAGCCGCTGTATTTCGTGGAGGGGGAGGCGGCTTGTCCGGGAAAGTTGAAGCGCGGACGGATGGGGGTCGGTCATGCCGTCGGGACTACCCGGGTTCAACCCCGCCGGGCTCCAGCTACCGAAGAGACCAAATGTTCGGAGCGTTCCTTGGCAGCCAGGGCCTTCGTGATCTCATCGAGGTCGCCCTCCAAGACTCTGTCCAGTGTCTTGAGGGTGAGTCCGACCCGGTGATCGGTGACCCGGTTCTCCCGGAAGTTGTACGTGCGTATCTTCTCCGACCGGTCGCCGCCGCCCACCTGGGAGCGGCGCGCCCCCGCCATCCCCTCGTGGCGGCGTTCCATCTCGATTTGATAAAGCCGGGCCCGCAACACCCGAAAGGCCTTCTCCTTATTCTGGAACTGGCTCTTCTGATCCTGGCAACTGACCACCAGACCGGTGGGGAGGTGGGTCAGGCGAACAGCCGAATCGGTGGTGTTCACCGATTGGCCCCCGGGACCGGACGAGCGGAAAACGTCGACCCGCACCTCTTCGGGGCTTACCTCCACCTCCACCGCGTCGGCCTCTGCCAGAACCGCCACCGTGGCGGTAGAAGTGTGGACCCGTCCCTGTGACTCGGTCCGTGGCACTCTCTGGACCCGATGAACTCCACCCTCATAGCGCAGCATCCCGTATGATCCGGGGCCCTTCACCGCGAAGGAGACCTTGCTGTAGCCCCCTACCCCCGACGGCGAGGACTCCATCTCCTCGGTGCGGAGGTTGTGCCGATCAGCGAACTTGTGATACATGCGGAACAGGTCACCCGCCCAGATGGCCGCTTCGTTCCCCCCGGCCGCCGCCCTGATCTCCATGATCACGTCCCGGTGATCGTCGGGATCGGGCGGCACCATCAACTCCTCGAGTTCCTGTTCGAGCCGGAGCGCCTCCTGGTCTCGCTCCTCGGACAACTCCAGCAACTCCTCTCGCAGCTCCGGGTCGGCATCGGCAAGTTCCTCCGCTTCCCGGGCTTCATCCCGGGCTTCCAACCACTGGCGGGCGGTCCTCACGATCGGGAGGAGTTCTGCCCGCCGCCGTCCCACCTCGGCGAGGCGCCGATGGTCCGACAGAACCTCGGGATCGGCCATGGCTTCCTCCGTCTCCGCGAGCTGGCGCTCCAGTTCCGGGATCCGGTCCTCCCACACCGGTGACAATGAAGTCATCGGGCTACGGCGTTGGTCACCGACGGCGGGATCATTCCCGTGGACATCAGCCGGTCGGATTCGGAGTCATCCACGGCAGAAAGAAGGCTCACCATCGCAACCTCGATCTGATCGGCGGTGGGCTGGTTGGTGGTGAGCTTCTGCAGCCAGATCCCGGGAGCAGCCAACCACCTTCCCAGGGCTTGAGACTGGCGCCGGCCGGCGAATTTGAGCAGTTCGTAGGCAACTGCTGCGATCAGAGGAATGAAAACGATGCGGCTGATAACAAGGACCAGCCACCCCGGATTGCCCACCAGGGCGAACGCAAAGATGGAGAGGATCACCACAATCAGGAGAAAATTGGTTCCACAGCGAGGATGCTCCGGCGGGTAGCTGGAAACCGACTCCGGCGAGAGGGACTCTTCATGTTCGTAGGCATGGATGGTCATGTGTTCCGCTCCGTGATAGGCGAACACCCTCTTTATGTCGGACAACCG
>CAYWGY010000246.1:0-3119 GCA_964458055.1 uncultured Acidimicrobiaceae bacterium
CGTCGGTCCAGCCCTGCTTGGATCCGATCCCCACCCCGGCAACTTCGGCCAGTTCAGCCACCAGTTGATGGTCGGTTACCACTCGCCCGGAGGGGGCAGCATCCACGATCTCCACTTGGTCGGCATCCTGGCAGGCCTTCCGAACCTCTTGTTCCGCTTCCGCCACGGTGCGGTGCGGGCCGAAACGGTAGTTGAGGTTCATCTTGAAACGCGGGGGGATGATGTTGGCGGCCAGCCCGCCCTGAGCGAGAGTGACCGACATCACCTCCTTGAATACCAGTCCGTCCAGGTCTACCGGCACAGGCTGACGAGTGTGCATCTTCGAAAGCCATGCCCCCGCCTTGGAGATGGCATTCTCCCCCCACCAGGGCCGCGCCGAGTGGGACGACTTTCCCATGAAGGTCACTTTGGCGTTCATGACTCCATTGCATCCCGCCTGGATCTCGCCGTCGGATGGCTCCAGCAGCACCCCGAAGAAGGCCGATGCCAGCCATTCGCACTCGTTCAGCACCGGCTCCAGGCCGTTGTTGGCGAACTTTCCCTCCTCGGCTTCGTAGAAGACCGCCGCCACGCGGTAAGGCCAGCTCGGTTCGGCTTCCTCCATCAGATGAACCATCACAGCTATCCCCCCTTTCATGTCCGAGGCCCCCAAGCCGTACATCCGATCTTCGTTGACGTAGGCGGAAGGCTGGTCCTGGGGAGGCACCGTGTCCAGATGCCCCGCCAGCACCACCAGGGGACCTTCCCCCACGGTGTCGACGACCAAAGAGTCATTGACCCTTTTTTGGACAAGATGGGGAGCGTTTGCAGCCAGTCGCCCGGAGACATAATCGCAGATGCGCGCCTCGTCACCGGTGACCGAGGGGATGTCTATCAGTTCGGTCAGCGTGTGGGCGAGGTCGTTCAAACCTGCACCCCGAAGGTACGCAGGGCTTCGTTGAGGGAGGTCTTGCGGTCGGTTGAGGCGGTGCGTTCACCGATGATCAGCGCGCAGGGAATGCCGTACTCCCCGGCCGGGAACGAACGGGGACGCATGCCGGGGATCACCACCGAGTTGGGGGGCACCTCTCCGCGGTACTCGACCGGTTCCTCTCCCCGAACATCGATGATGCGGGTGGAAGCAGTGATGGTGGTGTTGGCGCCCAGCACCGCCCCTTCCCGGATAACCGCTCCCTCCACCACGATGCAACGGCTGCCGATAAAGGCGCCGTCTTCGATTATCACCGGCCGGGCACCGGGCGGTTCCAGTACTCCCCCGATGCCGACTCCTCCCGAGAGATGGACGCCCTTGCCCACCTGGGCGCACGACCCCACGGTCGCCCAGGTGTCCACCATGCTGCCGCTCCCCACATAGGCGCCTATGTTCACATACCCGGGCATCACGATCACTCCCGGCTCGCAGAAGGCCCCGTACCGGACCACACCGGGAGGCACCACCCGCACCTGTGCCTGTGCCAGGTTTCGCTTGGTGGGAATCTTGTCGTGCCACATCACGGCCCCCCCGTCCATTTCCTCCATTCCGGTCACCTGGAAGTAGAGCAGGATCGCTTCCTTCACCCACTCGTTCACCACCCAATCTCCGGCCGCTTTCTCGGCCACCCGGACCTTTCCTCTATCAAGCAGGTCGATGGTGGCCATGACGGAGTCTCGGGCCTCGGCCAAGTCCGCCTTCCCGGCGAACGCC
This sequence comes from uncultured Acidimicrobiaceae bacterium, assembly GCA_964458055.1. GTDB lineage: Bacteria > Actinomycetota > Acidimicrobiia > Spongiisociales > ZC4RG35 > Bin76. Next base: position 1,685 of record CAYWGY010000246.1, read on the forward strand.
GCCCTGATCACATCCCGGTCAGACATTGCTGTAACACCTCCACTGCTTGCTTGCACTCCTCGGGGCTGGGTACCAGCGCCAACCTTATATGACCCTCCCCCCCGGCGCCGAACGCCCTTCCCGGAGAGACCACCACCCCTCGTTCCAGCAGTCGCGTGGTCGCCTCCAAGTCGTCTCCCACCTCCACCCACAGGTAGAGACCGGCGGTCGATGCCGCGACTTGAAACCCACTCTCCTCAAAGGCGGTGCGCAGGATTCTTCGCTTCTCGGCAAAGATCCTGCGTCGCTCCTGGACATGGGAGTCGTCGGACCAGGCCGCCGCCGCTGCGATCTGGGTGAACTCGGGAGGTGCGGTGCCCGTGGAAGTGCGAAGGGAGGTGAGCGTCCGGATCGCCCGGGCGTCTCCCACCATGGCTGCCGAGCGGTATCCGGTCATCCCCGAGCGTTTGGACAGGCTGAGATAGCTGACCACTCCCGACAGGTCGGATCCGGCCACCTCCAGCACAGAGACCGGTGGGTCTTCCTCGTAGAGGTCCACATAGCACTCGTCCGCGCACAACAGGACGTCGAATTCCAGGCACTTGTGGAGAACACCCGAAACGTCCGATCGGCTCATCACCGCTCCCGCCGGGTTGTGGGGAGAGTTGGTCCAAACCAGGGCGGCCCTGGACCAGACTTCATCGGGCACATCTGACGCCCTGAAGACGAAGTCCTCAGCCAGAGTCGCCTGGTATCCCACCGCTCCAGCAAGAAGGGCCCCGCGGCCGTAGACGGGATACCCGGGGGTAGGCCAGATCACCGCCTCATCGCGACTGGAGTCCACAAACGCGAACGCAGTGGAGAAGATCGCCTCCTTGGAGCCGGTGGTTGGAAGCACCTGCGTTTCGGGATCCACCTCTCTACCGAACCGGCGTCGCACGTATCCCGCGATCGCCTCCCTCAACTCCCGGAGCCCGCGGGTGGTCGGGTACTGCGACACCCCGGGGACGGCCCTGCGTAGCGCCTCGGGTATGAAGGGCGGCGTCGGCTCCCGTGGATCGCCGATCGAAAAGTCGATCAGAGTCTCCCCCGCATCCCGCATCGCCCGAGCCCGGCCCTGGATGGCCGCCATCGGATACGCCCCCACTTTCCTCAGGACCGGATTCATCCGCATTCCCATCACGGTAGCCGCTCTCCCGCGTCGCATTGTCGCATTCAAGCAGTCTCCCCGGCAAGGAAGGGAGTACAATGTAGCAACATATACTCATAGAGGAGGGCATTTGACTACACGGCCCGCACGAACCATAAGCAGTCGGGAATTCAACCAGAGCACCGGCGTGGCGAAGAGAGTCGCCCGAAGCGGCCCGGTTTACATAACCGACCGTGGTCGACCGTCCCATGTGCTCTTGAGCTACGACCACTATCAAGAACTGACCAAGGGGCAGCCACGGCTCAC
>CAYWGY010000247.1:0-1618 GCA_964458055.1 uncultured Acidimicrobiaceae bacterium
GTCCTTTGATCCTTGCCCTTTCCCAGCGTCTGGCTGACTTGCGGGTGAGTGGTCTGGTCTCTACCCGCATCTTGCCCCGCTTACCCGACCGCTTGTGCTCCCTGGCTCTCCTCTGTGGGCTGTTGGTTATCCCCACATAGGTAACGCGCCCTCGCCTGCTCCGGAGGGTGTAGCCCCGCACTCTTGCATGCCTTCGGCGAGAGGCTCTTCCTCTCCTCCGACGTCCTCTCCTTCGGTACCGGGCCATCACAGTTGCAATCTACCAGCAAATAACCGGCCTTTCGGCAGGGGGCCGGGATCAAGAGGAGCGGAGGGCCCGCCTCATTATCTTGCCGGTTGTGGTGCGTGGTAGGTCGTCCACGAAGGTGACCTGTGCGGGGGTCTGGTGGGCAGCGAGGCGGGTGCGCACATGGTTCCGCAACTCCGAGGCGAGTCGGTCGGAGGCCTCGAAACCCGAATTCAGCACCGCGAATGCCGCCGGGACCTGCCCTTTTATCTCATCGGTGACCCCCACCACCGCGCACATCGCCACTGCCGGGTGGCCCATCAGGCTCTCTTCGATCTCACCAGGGCCGATCCTGTACCCCCGGGAGGTGATCACATCGTCCATGCGGCTTCTGAACCACAGGTAACCGTCAGCATCCTCGATGCCCAGGTCTCCGGTGAGGAGCCAACCGTTGCGGTACTTCTCTTCCGTGGCTTCCGGGCGCCTCCAGTAACCGAGCATCATGACCGGGTCGGGCGAGCGGATGCAGATCTCTCCTTCTTGCCCCACCAGGCGGTTGCCATCACGGTCCTGGACCACCACGTCGTGTCCGGGTAGTGCCCGTCCCATCGATCCGGGCCGGACCGGCCACACCGACGCGCAGTTGCCGACCACCAGGTTCGCTTCGGTCTGCCCGTACCCCTCGTTGATGTGACATCCCAGCGTGTTTTCCGCCCACTCCAGCATCTCGGCGCCCAGCGGTTCCCCGCCGGTGAAGATGGCGCGAAGCGAGAGATCAGACCGGGTCACCCCCGAGGCTCGCATCATCTTCAGGGCGGTGGGCGGCAGGAAGGCGAGTGTGACCCGGTGGTCTGCCATCAAGTCGAAGGCGGCGCCGGGGTCGAATCTCTCCTCCTCGGAGGTGAGAACGGGCATTCCGTAGTACCAGGCGGGAATCAGGGCGTCCATGAGACCTCCCAACCACGCCCAATCGGCAGGTGTCCACATGACATCGTTGGCCACGGGGGGAAACTCGTAGTAGCACTCGAATCCGGTGAGATGCCCGAAAAGCGAACGATGAGCATGGAGAGCCCCCTTGGGCGGCCCGGTGGTGCCGGAGGTGTATATCAGGTAGGCCGGTTCCTCCGCTTCGGTGTCAACGGACTCCAGGCCCGGTCCCGAGGAGAGAGCATCGAAGTGGGCGCCCGTCTCGATCGCCGGCAGATGGGGCGCGGCCTCATCCAGCTTTGCCCGGCTGTCCGGGTGAACGATGACCGCCTTGGCGCCCGAGTCGGCGAGTCGGTAAGAGATGGCGTCCGGCCCGAAGAGGGTGGCGAGGGGAAGCGAGATGGCACCCATCTTCCACAGAGCAAGATGCGCCAAGCCGACCTCCACCGACTGGGGAGCAATAAT
>CAYWGY010000247.1:1640-3098 GCA_964458055.1 uncultured Acidimicrobiaceae bacterium
ACCCGGTCACCCCGCTCGATTCCCATCCTTGCCAGGCCACCGGCCAGGCGCGAGGACCTGTCGGCCAACTCGCCGAAACTGTGCCGGGAGACCTGCCCGGACGAACTCACCGCAACCAGGGCCACCTCGTCGGGATCCTGGGTATCGGCACAGGCTACCCCCAGGTTGAACCTCTCGGGAATCTCCCATCCGAAGCCGTCCGCCAATGACCGGTAAGTCATTCCCTGGTGGGGGTTCAGGAGCCGACGTTCATCCCTGACCATGTCCCGGAGTCACCACCTCTGCTTTCCCGTAAGAGCCTTCCGTGTGTTACCGGTCGTCAGCGATCTCCTCGAAGCGGACCGCCCAGATCAACTTGACGGGCGCTCCGTCCACCCGCTCGTCGCCGGCGCGGTCAACTCGAAAACCCGCCTCTTCGAGGAGACCTGCCAACCGATCGGTGTCGATTTCATGAAAGAACCCCGGCTGGCCGCGGCGGCTGCTGTCGTAGGAGTCGTGATCACTGAACTGTTCATCGAGGAGAACCAGCCTTCCGCCCGGTCGGATCACCCTGGCGAGTTCCCGGCAGGCGACCTCGTCGTCACCCCAGTGGTGGACGCAGTTGATCGACCAGGCGGCATCGATGGTCCCGTCCTCAAGGGGCAACTCCTCGGCCTTGCCCTCGAGAACGACAATCCGGCTCGAAGCCCGCCGGGCGGCTCGCCGCAGCCTCATGATTGCTCGCATCATCGGAGAAGGATCGAGCCCGAACACCCGCCCCTCACCGATTCGGTCAGACGCCGCCAACACGGCCGGCCCCATGCCCGCGCCTATGTCCAGCAACTGCTCGCCGGGGGATGGATCGAGGAGATCCACCAGGGCAAGATTCATCGTCGACTGCCACAACTGGCGTGCGTGTTTCAGGTATCTGAGCTGATGTATCCAGCCCTCCCCGTGGTGATGGCCATGACCATGGCCTCCTCCCCCATGGTCGTGGCCGTGGGAAGCCTGGTCGTGGGAGTCGCCCGGTGAGTCTTGGTGATCGGTCATGTCTGTCCTGTCAGTTCGCCCTTTGCGTCCCGCCCGGTCACAGGTCGGTGAGGACCTCGGCCGCCGCAGCCACCGCAGTGTCCACATCCTGGATGGTGTGAGCTGCCGACAGGTACCACAGTCCTCTACCGATCAACCTTATCCCCCTCTCATGCATCCCTGCAACGAAGGCTCGGTAAGAAGCAGCGTCAAAGGAAAGCGCATCCCGGTAGTTGCTTATCTCCCCGGCGGATGTGAAACCGGCATGGAACATCGGTCCCGGTCCTTCCACCCGCATGGGACGGTCGGCTTCGGCGGACACCCGGCGCAAACCTTCGATCAATCTCCCGCCCAATCCGAAGAGGTGGTCGTGAACACGTTCCCGCTCCAGGATGGCCAGGGTGGCGTTGGCGGCTGCTACGGTGGGGTTGGAGGAGTTCATGGTGCCGG
>CAYWGY010000248.1:0-3095 GCA_964458055.1 uncultured Acidimicrobiaceae bacterium
AGGCGTGCGAGTGGGATTCGGGGAACATGTAGTGACCGTTGATCTTGGAGAAGATTTTCCGCGCCGTGCTCTTTGGAACGCCCCGCCTGCGGGCGCCTTCCAGGAAGCGTTTCCAGTGCATGGCGATCAGATGCCGGTTGTTGCGTCTGGCGAAGGCTCTGCGTATCTCATCCGCCTGGGCGGCGGTCATTCCCGCCACATCCATGATGAGTTGGACCACCTGTTCCTGCCAGACGATCACTCCGCATCCCCGCTCCAGGGCGCGCTCTTCCAGAGGATGGTCATATTCCCAGGAGGCGCCGTGGCGGTACCTCTCCACGAACAGTGACACCGCGCTTCCCTGTACGCCGACACCCGGGCGAATCAGTGCCACCTGATAGGCAAGATCCAACAGGTTCTGGGGCCGAAGTCGTCGTCCCATCTTTAATTGTGCGGGCGACTGCAGCAGGAAGACCCCTTTGGATCGTCCTTCGGTGATCATCCCGTAGACATGGGGATCCTCGGGGTCGATCCGGCTCAGGTCGGGCCGTCGACCCTCCCGCTCCTCTATCAGGTCCAGGGCCTCGTGCAGTTGGTCGAGGGCGGGCAGGGAGAGAAGGTCGATCTTGGCGAAGTTGGCGTCGGCGACGTTGTCCTTGTTCCAATCCATTATGTAGCGTCCCTCGATCGCCCCTTCCCGGATGGGAACCATCTCCGGGATGGGGGTGCTGCTCAGGATCATCCCTCCCACGTGTTGGCTGAGATGTTTGGGGGCGCCCATGAGATCGGGGGCGATCTCGATGAGGTTCTTCCATCCGGCGGCGTCCACCCGGTCCGCGAAAGCGGGGAGTTCGAGCATCTCGCCTCTCAGGTCCGCCGCATCGTGGGATTGGATCTGTTTGGACAGCATTCTCAGGTCCTGGCTCGGAAGCCCGAATGCCTTACCCAGATCCTGGATGATCCCCTTCACCGTGTAGGTGGATATCGCTCCCGTGAGCACAGCGTATTCGGCGCCGAAATGCCGATGTATACGCTCGATCAGTTTGTCCCGGAGGTGTCTCGGAAAGTCGAGGTCGATATCGGGAAGAAGGGTCGTGTCCTCGGATATGAACCTTTCCAGGGTGAGATCCCACCGGAGAGGATCGATATGGCTGATTCCGATCAGATATCCCACCAGAAGCGCCACCGATGATCCCCTCCCTCTTCCGGGGGGATCCTTTTCGAGCGGCGTTCCGGGACTTACCAGGCCCTCTTTTTCCATGATCCTCCGGGCGATGAGCGCGATCTCCCGGTAGAGCAGCAGAAAACCCGCCAGGCCGTGTTTTTCTATCAGCCGGAACTCTTCGGCCAGCCGTTTACGCACCGCCGGGGTGACCGACCCGTAACGACGGGTGGCGGCGTGGTAACAGAGTTCGCGCAGATGGCTGTCGGGCGTGTGACCGGATGGCACATCAGGCTCGGGGAGGCGGTAACCGAGATCGGTGCTGAGATCGAAGGAACACCGATCGGCGATCCTCACGGTGTTGGAGAGCGCTTCGGGGAGGTGGCGGAACAGCCGTTCCATCTGTTGGGGAGACTTGAGATGGAGATGATGGTTGGGTTTGATATGGGGGAGGGCCCGGTCCATGGTGGTGTTGTGCTTGGCGGCTACCAGTGCGTTCTGGAGCCGGTAACGGGCCGGTGCGTGATAGTGGACGTCGTTGGTGGCCACCACCGGCACGCCTTCGGATAGCGCCAGAGACGACAACTCCCGGTTGCGCCGGGTGTCGCCTTCGAGGAGGTTCTGCTGGAGTTCCACGTACACCCGGTCGGCGCCGAACCAGTCACGGTAACCGCCGAGGAGACTCCGAGCCTCCCCGACCCGGCCGGACAGGGCCAGTCGAGAGAGTCGACTGTGCCGGCCTCCGGCGAGAAGTATCAACCCGTCCGCGTATTCCGGTAGGCGCCGGGGGTCGAGCCGGGGGTTCTGGCGGTCGGCTCTGTTAGCCAGCGTGAACAGCCGCGAGAGGTTGGCGTAGCCTCTCCGTGTCGCGGCCAGAAGGGTCAGCCGCGTCTCGTCCGCCAGGGTGAGTTCCCCGCCGGTCACCGGCTTGATCCCCAGGCTGTTGGCCAGACGGGCGAACTCCAGGGCGCCGCACAGGTTGGTGTCGGTCAGGGCCATGGCGGGATAGCCGCACTCCCTGGCCCGGGCCAGGAGTTCGTGGACGTGCGACGCTCCTGTTCCGAAGGAATAGAAACTCTTGGCGTGAAGTTCCACATAGCCCGAGGCCACATCTGTCTCCCTGCTCTAGCCGCTCTGGCGGTACCAGGAGTTCCCTCTCAGATCATGGAAGAGGGTTATCTGTCGCCCGTTCGCGGCTCCCACCCGGTAGTAGGTGCGGGTGATGGGTTGCGGCAGCCACCACAGGTCGAAGGTCCAGAGATCGGCTATCCCGGTGAGCGGTCGCCATCGATCACCCAGCAGCACGGCCACGGGACGGCGACGGTCTCCCTCCCGGACGGAAACCCGGGTGGGGGTCGCCACCGGCCTGATGGAGTGGTCGCCCGAGCGGTCGAGAGGAACCCGAACCGACCTGAGTTCCGGGGCCGGATGCCAGGGCGCCACCTCGACAACCCGGTGCAGGAGACGAGTCCCCGGTAACCGGGATCGGAGCGTCTTCTCGATGCCCCGGATCCGGCGCCACTTGACCTTCTTTGCCTCCTCCCAGAGTCCCAGTTGCACGCCCGAGGCGCCGCTGAGATCGGTCAGGGTCAGCCTGATCTCTTCGATGGCGATCCGGGGAGGGTCCAATTCCAGCCGGGGTCTGATGAGCGTGGATGCCTGTTCCCATCTGTGTACTCCCCGTTTGAAGTGGATCGTCCTCCGCCATGACGGAGCGCGGTAGGCAGTGCACTCCACCGTCACACCGGATGCCTGCCTTCCCATCATCTGCGGGCGAGAAAAGGCGTTCTTCAAGAGGATGTCCACCGTCACCAACAAGAGATCCAGAGAAGTGGAATGCTCTGGGAAAGTGGTGTGCTCGACGATGGTCTCTTTCACTTCCAGGGGGATGAGGGGCCGCTCGTCGTGTCCGTTGCACAGTGACCATGCTTGCTGTCCCTCCCGGCCGAAACGA
>CAYWGY010000249.1:0-3077 GCA_964458055.1 uncultured Acidimicrobiaceae bacterium
AGGGTTCATTCCGAGTGTCTCACCGGTGACGTTTTCGGAAGCATGCGCTGTGACTGCGGGGAGCAACTCGGTCTGGCGATGGAGAAGATAGCGGAGGCAGGCAGGGGAGTGGTGTTGTACATCAGGGGCCATGAGGGACGAGGGATCGGGTTCTTTCCCAAGCTGGTGGCCTACAACCTCCAGGACGAAGGACTGGACACGGTGGACGCCAACCGGAATATGGGTCTCCCGGTCGACTCCCGCGACTACGGCGTCGGCGCCCAGATCCTCTATGACCTGGGTGTGCGGTCCATGAAGCTTCTCACCAACAACCCGGTCAAACGTGCCGGGATCGAGGGTTACGGTCTGACCATTCAAGAACGCGTTCCGTTGGTGGTGGCGCCCAACGAACAGAACAAGCGCTACCTGGAGACCAAGGCGGCCCGACTGGGCCACGTTTACGCCCCGGACATTGAGTAGAAGCGCCGGCCCTCAGGCCCGGCGCAATACCTGACCGGCGGTCGTGTGCGCTAGCCGGCCCCCTTCGATGGCCGGCAGGCCGTTGACGAAGACATATTCCATTCCCACTGCGGCGGCGCGGGGGTTGTCGAAAGTCGCCCTGTCCCTGATCCGCTCGGCATCAAAGACGGCTATATCGGCGGCGAACCCCGGGCTGACGATCCCCCTGTCTGCGAGTCGGTACCGGTCGGCGGGCATCCCGGTCATCCTCCTGATGGCGTCCGGTAACTCCAGCCACCCCTTCTCTCGCACCAGATGGGAGAGCACCCGGGCGTGGGTGCCGAAGCCCCTGGGGTGGGGGTGGCTTCCCCGGTACAGACCATCGGAGCCCACCATTCCAAGGGGATGGGTCATGGCTCTGCGCAGCTTTTCTTCGTCGTTCCAGCGGTAAACCATTAGGACTCTCATGCGGCAGTCGACGAGCAGGGTGCACACCGCCTCAGTCAGGGTGCCCCCGATGGTTCCGACAGCACTGTGCAGCGAACGGCCCTCAAGGTGCTTGTACGGCCCGTCCGGCAGAGCGGAGAAGAAGGCGTCCTCGGGCCGTGATACGTAGGCTCCGAAGAAATCCTCGATGGCCGGAGCAACCTTTCTCCTGACCGCGGGATCAGCCAGCAACTCGATGACGGTCTCCGGGGGGCCTCGGTCCACCCACTGGGGAAGGCAGAAGGCCAGGTGGCTGCTGGCCGCCATGTAAGGGTAGGCATCGAAGGTGACGTCGATACCGGAATCCCGGGCAGTCTCGAGTTCCCGGTAGAGCTCATCGGATCCGAACAGGTGCGAGACATTGACTCTTACCCCGGTCTCCCGGCCAACCAGGAGAGCTTCGCGGACCCCTGCGACCACGTCGCCGCGGATGCCCCGCACATGGGAGGTGTAGGTCCCACCGTACTCCTCCACGACTTTTGCAACTGCTATCAACTCCTCGGTGCTGGCGTGGCCCGAGGGGAAATAATCGAGGCCGACCTGTATGCCGCCGGCGCCTTCCTCCATCACCTGGCGTGTGAGTTCTTGCATGTGCCTGGTCTCTGATGGCGTCGCGGGACGAGGCTCCCAACCCACCGCCTCCGCTCTCACAGGGTTGAATCCCACCTGGGGAACCAGATTGATCCCGATGCGGTTGTCGAACATTCCCAGGTATTCGGAGGGTCCGCACCACTTCCACTCGGGGTGGGGCGCTCCATTGAAGACCTCGAGGTATGCCTTCATCTGGTCCAACCGCGGTTGGGAGAGGGGGGCGTAGGCGAACCCGTCCGGGGCCATCAGGTCGGTCGTGACTCCCTGCCGGAGGCGGGCCTCGGTGTTGTCGCCCCTCAGCAGCGAGAACTCCGAATGGGAGTGGACATCTATGAATCCGGGGCTGATCGCCAGACCGCGAGCGTCGATCTCGCGCTTTGACCGGGTGTTGTCGAGTCGACCGACCGCCGAAATCCGGTCTCCCACCAGGCCCACATCAGCTTCAAAACCCGGCCTACCCGTTCCGTCGAAGACCGTGCCTCCGGTCAGGAGCCAGTCAAACAAGTGTTTCCCGCGGCCCGCCGTCACGATGTCCGATGGTACTTGGATAGCACCCTGGGCCGGTCGGAGACTCAGATGGTTATGACCAGTTTTCCAACATGGCGTTTGCTCATAAAGGCCTCTTGGGCGGCGTGAATGCCGGAGAGAGGGTATGTCTCCGCCACGATAGCCCGGATCTCGCCTGCCTCGATGTGGCCCACCAGGTCCGAGAAGACCCGTGGATGGTACACCGTGGCGCCGTGGAGGGTCAGGTCCTTCAGGTAAAGGGTCCTTAGGTCCAGTTCCACCATCGGTCCGGCGATTGCCCCGGAGGTGACGTAACGGCCTCCGTGACGCAGTGCCTCCATCCACCCTCCGAAGTCGTCACCGCCCACCACATCGGCCACGACATCCAACGGGCCGCCGATGACTTCCACGGCAGCCTGCGGCACGCCACTGGACTTGCGGACCAGAATGCGGTCGGCGCCCAATTCTCTGACCCGGTCCAGTTTCGAGGCCCCTGCCACAGCTACCACCCGGGCGCCGCGAAGCTTGGCAAGCCGCACCAGGGCGCTGCCCACTCCCCCGGAGGCGCCGGGAATGGCGATCGTTTCCCCGGATCGGGGACCGACCAGTTGCAACATGTGCTCGGCAGTGGACTATGAGCAGGGGAAGGCAGCCAACTCCACGTCGGGGAGGTCGGTGGCAACCGGATATGCATTCTCCCCGGGCACGGTGCAGTACTCGGCGAAGCCGCCGTCTCGCTCGCTTCCCAGGTAGCCTGCCAGAGTAGGGTTGTTCGGCTGGCTCCTGTCGCGCAGGCAGGGGTCTACCATCACCCTGCGCCCCATGAGGTCCGAATCGACTCCGTCTCCGACTTCCACCACTGTGCCCACGACGTCCATGCCCTGAACACGGGGAAAGGACAGCCCCCTTCGACCCCAGCCAACGTCGCCGGGGTCGGCATCCTGGTATCCGGCTTCTTCTGTGGCCTTGGTTATGGAACGGCTGTACCAACCCACCCGGGTATTGATATCGGAGTTGTTGAGGCCGCATGCGGACACTTGAACCAACACATCTCC
>CAYWGY010000250.1:0-3068 GCA_964458055.1 uncultured Acidimicrobiaceae bacterium
CCCTCCGGGGCTGATGTCCGGCTCGGCTACTGGTCTATCCTGGGTTCCGCGCGGTCCGCTTGCTCAAGCGCCGGTGGTCGCGGTGCAACAGATTCCGTATTCGGCGGGCATGATCAGGCCGCGGTGCCGTCGTTGACGGTTGTGGGGAGATCCCGCCACATCCGTTGAATGGCGATCTACTCTGGCTCGACCAGTGTGAGCGTGTAGATGATCCGGGGGTAGTACAGGTGGGTGAGGCCCTCGAAGCCGGAGTCGGTGCCCACGATCAGCCAGGCGCTCCCCGCGCGGTCGGCCTCAACGGTTACGGGAGCGCCGGAATTGTCAAGGGTCTTGATGCGATACTCGTTGTCCAACACGTCGGGGTGGGCCACGTCGCCGATCACCACCATCTGTGTCCCACTTCGCGCCTGGTTGCCCTTGTCGATGTTCATCCTGAAATAGCCGCTGCCGTCGATCAGGATGGCTGGCTCGACGGTGGAAGCTCCCGCCTTCACAAACACGCTCTCTCCAGGTGAACCACCGATCCCGATTAATCCCACTGCAACGTTGGTCGCCAGTTCCACCGTCACCGCCACCTCGTAGGAGGCCATTGGCACCAAGCCGTCCACTCTTCGTTTCAGGTACATGAAGAGGTCGTCGCTGCGGTTGTGTCCCTGGATGTAGATGCCTGCGCCTTCGAGACCGTCGGGCAGAGCGCCGTGCCCGCTGTCCAATTCATAAATCGAGGGGTTGTAGTCCGCTGGTAGGTCCGCAAAACCGACCTCCCAGCCCTCGGAGTCGACCTCGAACGAGGAATCGAACCGGACCGGCTCCGAGCCAGGGGTCAAGTCGAACTTCTCAAGAGCTCTGGACAGGAAGGTGGCCATCTCCGCTCTGGTGACCGGCCGTTCCGGACAGTAGCGGGCCGGGTCATTTGCGCAGCCCTTGGTGACGCCTGCTGCGGCCAGTGCATCAATGTTGGCCTGGTGCGTGTTGCCCAAGGTGTCGGTGAAACCGGCCGAAGGAGCAGGGGGCAGGCTGAGGGCCCGTGCCAGGAAACTGGCCATCTGCGCTCTGGTGACCGGCTGGTCGGGGCAGTATTGCAGCGGGTCAGTGTTGCAGCCCTTGGTCACGCTTATCTCGGCCATCCGCTCCACATAGGGCGCCCACCAGGTGTGGGGTTCCACATCCTCGAAACGAGTGAGGGCATCTTGGGAGTCGGGAACCTGGTCGAGGATCCTGATCATCCACACTGCCATTACCCAACGCAGCAGAGGTTCATCGGGGCAGATACGCCGCTCACCGCACTCGGTGCGGTCGAGGACGCCCATTTCCGCCAGGTGGTTGATGGACGGTTCGTGGATGTCGCCGGCATCGTCCTCGAAGGCGTCCGGTTCGAAGAGTTCCTCCTCTCCGTTGCCGTCGCTCGGGGTGGGATCGACCGGAGCCACGCCGTCGATGGCGGTGATGTTGGAGGACTTGAGACCCAGGCCGGTCCGCAACCCGTCCCCGGAAATCGTGACCGACACTGCTTGGCCATTGCGGACCCCACGAAACAGGACCTGGGTAGGCGAGGACAGAGACGCTCTTGCCACCAGGACCGCTTCTGTGACCTCATCCCATCCCAGCCAACGGGCGACAGTCGCCGCGCTCACCCGTTCCTCCCAAGAGGCGTGCGGGTTGCCTACCGCCGGATCGAGATCCCATGGGTCGGCGACCGGCCTCAGGTAGGGCCACTCGCGGGCCGACGTCTGGCCATCCCGCACGGTGCGGAACCCGTACACGTTGCTGCGGGTGATCCCACCGGAGGAGGCGGAGAAAAACGTCTGCACGATCCCCCCTTTCGTGACATTCTCCCAGTCGTCACCGAAGTAGGTGAGCAATCGATCTCTGGTTGTCTCCACCCCGCTCAGCCAAGGTTGGGAGGCCGATCGTGCCTCCTTCGTCCAGCCAATGTAGTTGATATCGCGCCAGTTGTCGTAGAGATGGCACCAGCAACTGTCCTTGCGGGCATCACTGATTCCGGGGTCTTCGTCGGGATTGGTGGGACGGGCCCGGGTTTCCCACAGGAAGAACTTGAAAGCGGCGTAGGAGCGGGCGGTGACCGCCTGGGCCTGGTTCACTCCCGCCTCGGTCCAGTCGTCGGGAAGTTCGGCGACACCCCTCACGTAGTCCTCAAGCCCCACCGCCAGAACCACATGGAACCCCGTCTCTACGGGGTCGTCTCGCATCTTCAACTCCCCGTGCCGGTATTCGCACTCCTCAGAGGCCCTGGATAGGCACAGCTTGCTCCTGTCCTCCCCGTGGCGGAGCCGGACCCCCTTGGCGTCGGGCCAAGAAATGGCAGCCCGGCAGTCGCCCGGCGTACCCTGCAACTGGCCCCCATGGAAGAATCCGCACCGGCCGGGGGCTATGCGGCGGAACTCCCACCGCTCACCCGCCTGGGGATGCTGCGGCTTCGGGCAGGGGCCCTCACCGTCCCCGGCCAGGCACAGATCCAACCGGCCGCCCACCGCGGTGAACTCCAGCAGGGTGACCTGGGAACCCAGATTGACCCACAGCGGCTTGTCCAGCGTCTGCAACAGATCGTTGGGAAGAGACAGATCTCCCAGGGAGGCCGGCTCCGAACCGGGGAAGTAGTGGGCCGCGATGTCCTCTCCCGACTTGGTGGGATCAGTCAGCGCCTGCCCGCGGGCACCCCACTGGCCCATACCGACACCATGGCCCCATCCTGAGCCTTGAAAGTCGAACCCGGGGGTTTGGTAGGCATCAGCGGCGATGGCGGGGACCAGGCACACCAGAAGGGCCGCGAAGATCAGCCTGCGGTACACAAGCCGAATGTAGCGAAAACCCGTAAGCAGACCTACGACTTTCCGGTGGCCGCCGCAGGCCGACGACGTTTGCGAAGGTTGCACCATCACCAACATGGTTGATCCATCCGCATGGACACAACCAACACCCTGGACGTACTCCACTCCTTGGAACCTCCTCTGGTTGACGGTCTCTATCTGAGCACGTTGTGAGATTGCAAGTGACACTCAAGGGTATGAGCGCTACCGGTGACTAGTGCTCATACCCATTCTGAGGCG
>CAYWGY010000251.1:0-902 GCA_964458055.1 uncultured Acidimicrobiaceae bacterium
CCTGTACCTTCAGCAATAGCACGGAAATGAACTCCAGGAGCTGAGACTGGTCGGGTCCGGTGCCGGCGCCGATCCCGTATGCCAAGCTGTGGGTGGCCGTGTACAACGCCGCCCTGTCAATGATGGAGATGAAGACTCCCAACTCCAGGGTCACGACGCCGAAACCGGCGATGGTCTCATGCAAGCTCTCCCCTTTTACCACCTGGCGCAGGGCCACCAGGCCGAGAAGTTGCAGAACGTATCCGAGCACTCCCAGGGTGGAGGTCAAAAAACTCAGGGCCATGTTGTCCTGTATGACTCGGCTCATGCCGATGAAGTCATCCGCGCCCACGAAGTCCACCAGGGCAAGCCCGGGTGTCAGGAGGGCGGTTCCGAACACGAGGGCTGTGCCCATGATGAGCATCAATCCCCCCATCCTGTTGTGTGGGGTTACATGCATCTACTTCCCACCGAGACCGAGGCGTAACTTGCCGGTGACATGCTTGTTGGGAGCATAGTCACCACGCTATTCAACGTAACGGCCTCCGGCGATGGACCTATGGTGAAACGGTGATTTGCCACCGGAACGCCTGCGGATCAGGATCGGGGCCTTGTCTCCATCCCCGGGCAGGGGATGGACCCCAAGACGGCGCACCACGACCGTTCTGTTGTTTTCTCTTGGACCTGGGCGAGAGTTAATATCCGCATCGATGGATCTGGCTCCTAAGACCTCCATCACTGTTTCGTTTGCTTGATCTGACTTCCTGAGTGTTTCGCTTATCCCGATTGGTCGATGTGGCAACCGGGGCGGTGGCAGCACGTCCGTGGATTGCGTTGGCGGCGGTGTTGGCGGCCACACTGGTGTTTGCCGGGGGCCTCGCGCTACGGGCCCCGCAAGCCGACACAGGGACCTTTCTACCCTC
>CAYWGY010000251.1:912-3054 GCA_964458055.1 uncultured Acidimicrobiaceae bacterium
GCCAGGGCGGCCGAGACCATCGATGAACTCTTCGGAGGCTCTTCTGACGTAGTGGTTACCACGGTCATATTCCGTGGAGACGCCCTGACTCCGGCAGGGTTGGCGCAGATGGACGAGTTGATGGACCGCATCGTGGCTGAGCCGGGCTTGGCAGGGATGCTGACCAGCACCGATGCCATCGTGGCTCCGACCTCGGTTATCGGCGGGATACTGGGAGCCGACGGCCTTGGCTCGTTGACGCAGGCAGAGATCAACTCGGCCTTCGAGCTGCAAACCGACCCCGGGGTGATCCGGTTGCAGACTGCGCTCTTGGAGATGACGGGAACCGACAGCGACGGCTCCCTTATTTCGGTGGGAACCATCAGGTTGCGGGACACCGGGGACGATCTCGTCAGCCAGGCCCAGTTGAGAATTCACGAGTTGGCGGAGGACTCACGGGGGCCGTTGCTGGTGCGGACCGTGTCTCCCGCCTTGATTGAGCAGGTCTACCGGGAGGCCACGGGTCCGGGCACGATCCCGCTGATGGTGCTGGCCGTGTTGGTGGTCTCGGCATTGATATTGCTGTTCATGCGTTCGGGATTGGACCTGGCCCTGACTCTTATGGGCCTGGGGTTGGCCTTTGTCTGGACCCTCGGAGTGGAAGGCTGGCTGGGGCCGAGAGGGCTGGGTCTCATCGGTCCGCCCAACGCCTTCGGAGCGATGGTGCCCATAATCCTCATCAGTCTGGCCGTGGACTACGTGATCCAGTCGCTCTCCCGCTACCGGGAGGACCGGATCCGTGGGAAGCCGGTCACCGAAGCGATGCGGGGCGCACTGGCGAAGGTGATCACTCCGGTGGCACTGGCCGCCGGGACCACCATGGTGAGCCTCTTCAGCAACCTCCTCTCGCCGATCGCGCCCGTGGGGGACTTCGGAGTGGTGGCCGCCGCAGGGGTGGGGCTCAGTTTCGTGGTGATGCTCACCTTCGTGCCGGCCGGGCGAACCATCATCGACAGGTGGCGGGAGCGGCGCGGCGTCCTGCCGATGGCCCGTCCCATCTCGGATTCGCTCCCCGGAGTCGGTTGGGCGGGACGGTTGCTGGGAATGGCGGTGGTGCGCCGACCCGCGTTCTTTCTGGTTGCGATTGGCGCTGCCACCGTCGGTTTCGGGTTCGCGGCCGCCGGAATCACCACCGAGTTCAATCATCGGGACCTGCTACCCACGGGAGGGAACCTCAACCAGGACCTGGATACGCTGAGGGCGGCCGTGGGCGGGTCCACGGAAGTCGTGAACGTACTCGTGAAGGCCGAGGTAACCGAGACCCGGACCCTTTTGAACCTGGTGGACCTGACTGTCGCCTTCGATGACAACCTGCGGCGCCCGCGGGGCGCGATTTCGGGAATCCACACGTCCCCGGGCCTGGTGGTCAACGACTGGATAACCGACAGCGGCACACCGGGAGACAAGTACGACGCCGAACTCGAGGCGTTGTTCAATCGGGCCACGGCCGGTCTGCAGGTTGATCGTGACCTGGTCCAGGAGTTGGTCATGAGGATGGAGGAGAGAGAGCCTGACGAGATGGCCCGTGTTCTGTCACAGGACCCCGAGGGTGTGGACACGATGCTTCTCCAGTTCCAGGCCTACACCGGCGACCAGCAGCGAACAAGGTGGATGCGAGAGGACATCGAGGGACTCTGGTTCGGGGACGACGAAGAGATCACCGCCACATCCTCGGAGATACGGTACGTGGTGGTCAACGAAGAGATCAGAGAGGCCCAGACCCAGACGACGGTTGTGACGATCGTGGCTGCGCTGGCCATACTCATGTTCTTTTTCAGGATCACCATGCGCCAATCCGTGCTGGGGATGATTGCTGTGGCGCCCGTCATCGTCTCTCTCACCTGGATGCTGGGCACCATGGGGCTACTCGGCATCCCCTACACCATAAGCACATCCGCCGTCATCGCCCTGGTGATCGGCGTGGGTGTGGACTACACGATTCACATGATCTATCGGTATCAGGAGGAGCGCCCCCGGGTGCGCGACCCGGAAGTGGCCATGACCCGGACACTCTCCACCACCGGTTCGGCGCTCATGGGATCCGCCTTGACAACGGCACGGGGGATGGGTGTGCTGGTGCGTTCGGACCTCGTGGTCTACCGG
>CAYWGY010000252.1:0-3012 GCA_964458055.1 uncultured Acidimicrobiaceae bacterium
TTCACCGGGGTGGCCTCTCTCTTCAGCGCGAGTACACGTTCCTGCAGGAATGCGATCTGAGCGTTCGCTCCGACCGGGCCACGATCTATCCCTACGGGATCGGCGCCGGAAGGCCCGGCACGCCTTCGTCGAACCTTCTCGGCCCGGATGGCGAGGAAGTGCCCATGCCGTCGAAGTTCTCCCAGCGGGTGACGGCCGGGATGCGCCTGATCCACCGCACCGCCGGTGCCGGCGGCTGGGGGGATCCTCTCGACCGGGACACAGAGCTTGTTGCGGCCGATGTCCGCAACGGGATCCTGTCGACCGAGCGGGCATTCACCGAATACGGGGTGATATTCAGGGCGGACACTGCCGAGGTCGACCCGAAGGCCACCGAAGCAGAAAGGACGGCACGGCACTCCGGGGGCAAGGGGTATGCCGCGACCACCCCGGTCTCTTCATCTGCGCCGACCCGGCTGGAGGACCGTCTTAGCGCCTCGTTGCGAGCATCCGGGAAGTTATAGCCTCCCCGTCAAGAAGCAGAGAGAGGGCCTGTCATTCGAGGGACCCTAAGACGAAACGGCAGGCGATGCCAGGTCGGTTATCTAATCGGACTTTCGCATGGGTAGGAGGCGAGCGGGATTCTCGATGATGATTTGTGTGATCACTTCATTTGGAATCCCCTTCTTGCGCATGAAGGGAACCACGTTCTCCAGGATGTAGTAGTAGCCGTGCCCGCCGTACCTGGTCAGTCGGTGTTTGGTGCAGATGTCCTGTGAGATGAGGAGGCGAGAAGCCGTGTCGGCCTCCAGGAGTTTCACCATCCGGTCGAGCCGCTGGCCGTCGCTCGGCATGTCGAAGGGTGTGGCTCCGTAGAAGGAGGACTCGTGACCGAAGAGATCGAATTGGAGATAGGACTCCAGTTCCAGCAGGTCCCAGAGAATGCCTATGTCCTGGACCCGGAGGTCAAGGTGGCCCAGCACCACGCGGCTCATATCGGCGCCGGCACTGATCAGGCACTCGGCCACCTCCATGGGAGATCGCTGATCCCGCCCCGTGTGGGTGGTGATGGCCACGCCGGTCTCCCCCTGGACGTGAGCGGCGGCGGCCAGCACTCGCTTCTCGCGCTCGTGCAGAGGCCAGGTGCATGCGACCTTGATAACCCCTGCTTTGACCGAGGTCTCTTCCTGGTGACCCTGCCAGTCGTCGTGACCCTCCGTGGCCATCGGGATGCCGCTTTGGATCTCCGATTTCATCAGGTCTGCCAACTGCTCCACGGTCATGTCGACCATGTAGGAAGGGTGCGTGTGGGCCACGTAAAACCCGGTGGCCATGATGATGTGTACGCCGCTTGCCCGAGAGACCCGCGCCAGGCCGACCGGATCCCGGCCTATGCCGGGAGGGGTAACCTCGACGACCGCACCCCCTCCCCACTCTCTGTAGAGGCGCATCTCGTCAATGGCGGTCGGGATGTCTCCCAGCAGGAGGTTGTCGTGGTGCCGGAAGTAGTTCCGCCGGATCCAGCCGAGATTGTCGAGGCGTATCGGCTCATAGGCCCGGACCCGCTCGCTGGCTGTTCGGGGCGTCTCGAAGATGCCGGTGACATCTGTCAGGATGTGTTCATGCATCATGGTGGGACCCAGTTGCCGGGAGTCCACCGGGCCCAGAACGGTCTGGACCTGTCCGGGCGCCGATTGGCTTGTGTGTTCACTCATGATTCCCTCTCAGCGAGATGGCTTCAGGTACCGGGCAACGTCGAGAAACGCCGTCAGTATCCGTTCGATCCGACGTTCTGTGTGAGCGGCCGAAGCGATGAGCCGCAAACGAGAACTCCCCGGCGGGACATAGGGCGGCAGGATGGCGCGCACGAAGATGCCATGGCTCATGAGTACCGTCTCGGCTTTCCGGGCCTTGGCGGGATCGGCGATCATCACGGGGATTATCGGCGCAACCGTGGCCGGCACCGTAAAACCCATCTGGGACAATTCCAGGTTGATCGTGGTGGCATTCTCCCAGAGCCGTTGGACACGTTCGGGCTCCGACTTCAAGATGCGTATCGCCTCCAGAGCGGCTGCGGCGGCCGCCGGAGAGGGAGCGGTGGTGAAGAGGAACGTGCGGCACTCCTCGCTGAGATAGCCGATCACCTCCGCCGAGCCGGTGGCGAAGGCGCCCACGCTTCCCAGGGCCTTCCCTAGGGTTCCCACGATCACATCGGCTCGGTCGGCCCGTTTGTAGTGGCCGGTTGAACCCTTCCCGCCGTACCCCAGAACGCCGGTGGCGTGTGCGTCGTCCAGGACCAACACGGAGTTGTGTTTGTCCGCCAGATCGGCAATGTCATCCACTGGCGCAAGGTCGCCGTTCATCGAGAACACACTGTCGGTGACGATCAAGCTGTTGCCGGGGGTCTGGTCAAGTTGGTGGCTCAGGTCCCTGACGTCACAGTGCCGATAGACCTTCACAGCGGCGCCGCTCAAACGTGCTCCGTCGATGATGCTGGCGTGGTTGAGTTCATCGCTGCACACCGTGTCGCCTCTTCCGGGCAGAGCGGAGACCACTCCCAGGTTGGCAGCGTACCCGGATGTGAACAGGAGAGCTGACTCAGCGGACTTCAGGGATGCCAGTTCCTCCTCCAGTTCCCTGTGAACCTGCGTGTCACCCCCGATGTGACGGGATGCCCGGGCGCCCGCGCCGAAATTCGCCAGGGCGGCCTGAGCGGCGGCTATGACCCTGGGATCGGCAGCCAACCCCAGGTAGTCGTTCAAACAGAGGGCGATGTAGGTGCGTCCCTCCAGGTGAATCGTTCCCGGGCGGACAATGTGGGAGGCGGGATCCGAAGGCGGCCAGGTGGCGGCCTGAGCTGCGATGCGGTCAAGGGTCATGTCACGCCCTCCGCCGCCAGGTTTGCCACTTCCCCGGCGTTATCGGATGGAGGGGAGACCCTGGCTGCAAGCGGGTGGTCTTCATCTGCGGAGGACCCGTCCCGGTCTCTCCCCCGACAGCCTACCCGCCCTCATCACAGGTCTCCCGTTGACC
>CAYWGY010000253.1:0-2994 GCA_964458055.1 uncultured Acidimicrobiaceae bacterium
GCTATTAACAAGCATTGTTGGGTGAGCCCACGGAAGTGTCCCATAGCAAATAGGCGGTCCCGGCCGGGTGGGGTCGGGTTGGATGGACTGTCTGCGCGTGCGGATTCCCTACTGTTCGGCTTGGCGATGCTCTCCGGTCTCGGAGGCATCGGGTGGGGTTAGCAGGAAGTTCCCCCTGGGCGGGTGCTGAACCGGCCGACGTCGTCGGGGTCTGAAGCGGGGAATACGGCGGATCTCCGCCAGGAGCATCGCCGCGCCGAAGAGGGCGGCTATGGGAAGACCGAACCGGAGAGCCAGGAGGGTGGCGGCCGCCGAGGAGAACATGAAGAAGACATGTGCGATGGATTCGGCGCGTGCCGGCCAGAGCAGATCGATGATGCCTCGGAAGATGTGTCCTCCGTCCAGCAGGCGGATGGGCAGCCAGTTGATCAAACCCCAACCCAGGTTCACCCACACGATCCAGCCGAGGGTGAGATACAGGAGTTCGCCTTGCGTGCCGGCCATCTTCCATAGGGGATAGGCGGCCGCGCCCACGACCACTCCCAGGGCGGAGCCGGCGGCGGCGATCGCCGTTCGCTTGGCCGGGGTGATCTCTGTGGCGCCGGGCTTCCACGAGGTGAGTCCCCCCAGGGCCCACAACTCCATGGCGACCGTGGCGCCGAACCGCCTCGCCAGGAGGGCGTGACCGAGTTCATGGATGATCACCGAAGTCGTGACGACGACCAGCCAGAGGCCCAGTCGCGCCACCATAATGGCCGGCGCCACGGAGAAGCCGCGAACCATGGGCATACCCAGGAGGCTTATCACCACCAGGAAGGAGAGCCTGATGCGGAGAGGGATGCCCGCAAGTCTGACAACCACGATCCCCTCAATGATGGTGGCTACCCGGCAGTATTCGCAACCGGTTCGGCTTGCTCTGGGTAACCTTGCCCGTGTCGCCGGGATCGGAAGGCAAATGGGAGACAATCTGACATCGCATCAGGACTTGAGAGAGACCGTTGCCGGCATCTTCGACGACCTGGTGGAGGACCTGGCCCGGTTGGTCGCCATTCCTTCGATCAGCGCGGCCGGATTCGACGGGGACGAGGTTCGCCGCACGGCCGCCGAATGCGCCCGACTTCTCGGTGAGGCGGGCTACCAGGATGTCCGGATGCTCGAGGTCGAGGGAGCGCACCCGGCGGTTTTCGGACAGATCCCGGGTCCCGAGGGCGCTCCTACCGTCCTGCTGTATGCCCACTACGACGTCCAGCCGGTCGGGGATCTCGGTCTGTGGGAGACGGATCCCTTTGAACCGGCGATCAAGGACGGCCGGATGTATGGCCGGGGAACGTCCGACGACAAATGCGGGGTTGTCGTCCACCTGGGCGCTGCCCGGGCTTTCGGCGGGTCGCCGCCGGTGGGGATGAAAGTGTTCCTGGAGGGCGAGGAGGAGATCGGCTCTCCCAACCTGGAGGCCTTTCTGGACAGCTATGCCGACACCCTGGCTGCCGATGTGGTGGTGATAGCCGACGCCGGCAACTGGGCGGTCGGGGTGCCTGCCATCACCACCTCTCTCCGGGGCCTGGTGGGTTGTATTGTCGAGGTGCGGACCGCCGATCTTGGCGGACACTCCGGAGTCTTCGGTGGTCTGTTTCCGGATGCGTTGTCGACCCTGGTCCGTCTTCTCTCCACCCTTCACGACGAGGACGGCGATGTTGCCGTGAAGGGCCTCGTCCGAGGCGAGGTGCCGGACCTGGAGGTGCCGGTCGAAGATCTGGCGGAGGAGTTGGGTGCGGTGGAGGGTCTTGAGACCGTGGGCACCGGGTCGGCGGCTTCCCGCCTGTGGACCAAGCCTGCCATCTCGGTGCTGGCGGTGGACGCTCCGCCGCTCTCGGAGGCGATCAACCTGCTGGTGCCCGTGGCGAGAGCAAAGGTGAGCATGCGCATCGCACCCGGCCAGGATCCACAGGCCGCCAGCGCCGCCCTGGACCGCCATCTCAGGGAGAACCTGCCTTGGGGGGCGGAGTTGAAGGTGGACTTCGTCGAGGAGGCGGAAGGGTTCTTGCAGGAGTCCGGGCATCCGGCCATCGATGCCTGGCGCCGGGCCCTGGAAGTTGCCTGGGAGGCGCCACCGGTGAACAAGGGGGAGGGCGGGACGATTCCCTTCCTGGCGTCTTTCGCCAAGGTGTTCCCCGACGCTCCCCTTCTGCTGGCGGGGATCGGTGACCCGGGCTCGGCCATTCACGCTCCCAATGAGAGCCAGGACCTTGGGGAACTGGAGAGAATAACCCTGGCAGAGGCGGTGGCGTTGCGGATCCTGGGGGAGAGCACCGCCTAGCCATGCGGCTGGTGATCGCCGAATGCACCGTCGACTACCACGGTCGGCTGGACGCCCATCTGCCCCGCTCCCGCCGGCTGATCATGATAAAGGCCGACGGATGCGTGGCCGTGCACGCCGACGGAGGCGCCTACAAGCCTCTCAACTGGATGTCGGCGCCCAACAGCTTGGAGGAGGGAGAGGACCAATGGCTGGTGACCAATCCCAAGGGGGAGCGCCTTGAGATCACCATCCACGAGATCATCTCCGATGTCTCCCATGACTTGGGCATCGACCCCGGCCTGGAAAAGGACGGGGTGGAAATGCACCTCCAGGAGTTGTTGGCGGAGACCCCGGGGGTTATCGAGGAGGGGTTGAAGCTGATCCGGCGGGAGTATCCCACTGCCATCGGGCCCATCGATCTCCTGTGCACCGACCCCGATGGCGGCACCGTGGCGGTGGAGGTCAAACGCCGAGGAGAGATCTCGGGAATCGAACAGTTGACCCGGTATGTCTCGCAACTGGAACTCGATCCCAGGCTGACCCCGGTGCGGGGCGTGCTGGTCGCCACTTCCGTCTCTCCCCAGGCTCGCGTGCTGGCCGAGTCGCGGTTGCTTTCGGTGCGCGAGGTTGACTACCAACTGCTACGGGACCCCGAATCGGGGGCGCCCCGTCTCTTCGACCACTACCATTGACGC
>CAYWGY010000254.1:0-2972 GCA_964458055.1 uncultured Acidimicrobiaceae bacterium
ATTGCGATCAGGATGGCAACGGCCCACCCGATCCGGACCGCCAACTTTCCCACCTCCCGCTGGAACACGGTGGGCTCGTCATCAGTGGTCTGCACCTCCTCGGCGATCTTTCCGACCTCGGTTGACATCCCGGTGTCGGTTACCAGCATCCTTCCCCGTCCCCGCATCACCACCGTGCTGCTGTAGACCATCGAGGAGCGCTCGGCCAGGATGGCGTCCGCGGGCGAAGGCGAGTCGGTCTTGGCCACCGGTATGCTCTCGCCGGTAAGAGCCGACTCGTCGACGCGGAGGTGGACGCTCTCCAGGAGACGCCCGTCGGCGGGAACCCGGTCGCCCTCCTCCAGCAGCACCACATCCCCGGGAACCACCTCTTTGGCGTCGATCCTGTCGGGCACACCATGGCGCAGGACCTCCGCCGACAGGGCGGCCAACTGGTTCAGAGACTCGATCCCCCGGTTTGCGCGGTAATTCTGGGTGAAGCCCAGACCGGCGTTGAGCAGCACGATCAGGCCGATGAGCACGGCATCCACCAGTTGATCGGAGTCATCACCCAGGACCGCCACCCCGACCAGCACCAGGGCGGCGGCGATCAGCACGATGACCAGGGGGCTGCGGAACTCGTCGAACAGCAACTTGAAGGGAGAAACCGGCGGCGCTCCCACCAGTTGGTTCGGGCCGTGGCGCTTGAGCCGATCGGCCGCCTCCCGGTCCGACAGTCCTCCCAGGGACGAATCGAGGCCTGCCAAAGCCTCATCCGGAGAGAGGCTGTGCCAGCGGACCCTCGAAGGAATATCGCCACCGGAGACCATGGGCGCCATCATAGAAGTACCACACCACCACAACGTTGCCGGAGGATGAACAACGGGCCAACATAGCATTCGGGAGGAGTCGGGCTGATATATATAGATATATCAGCCACCGGTGCTCCGTGCAGCGACGCATGCTCTTTCGCACATGGCCCGTCGAGGAGTGGAACACACCGGTCGATCAGAGCACTCTCGTAGCGACGCTATCCATTCCCAGCCGCCCGGCCACGGCAACCAAGACCTGGAGCGACCCGGTTCGGCCTGTTCCCGCTGGACGAAGCTAGATGTTGGCGGAGACCGGCGGGGTCAGGTCCCAGTCTGCAGAGTCGTGATAGATCTGTCCTATCCGGGATATCTCGGTCTCGGCCAGCGGCCGTCCCATGATCTGGAGACCCACCGGAAGTCCGGAGGCGTCGAAACCGCAGGGCACCGAGAGAGCGGGTTGGCCGGTGAGATTGGCCGGAGCGGTTGTGCGCACGTAGGCAAAGGTGACATCCTCGTCGGCGTCTCCATAGTCCAGGGCAGTCTGGTCCTTGGCTGCCGCCACCCCGGGCAGGGTGGGAGTCAGGACCGCGGTGAGATCGTTCCGTTCAAAGCAGTCCCTCATGGCCCGCCGGATCCTCTCCCGGCCTCGAAGGGAAGCCAGGTAGTGCTCGGTCGGCATTACCAGCCCGGTGGCCAGGAGAGTCCTGATGGCTGGATCGATCAAGTGGGGTGCATTCAACACCAGATTCCGGTGGTAGGCGGCGCCTTCGGCGCGGACCAGGGCGAATTCCACCTCGAGGACCGTGTCGAGTTCAGGGATCTCGACCGGCGCCACTTCGGCGCCCAGATCGCAGAGCACCCCGATGGCGGCTTCGAAAGCCTCCGATACCGCCGGCTCGATGAGCGGGTCACGGTAACGGTCGATCACACCCAGCTTCACCCCCTCCAGGCCGCCTTCGGCGTCGAGACCGCCGTCTGGAGGTGGTTCGGAGAGGGTGGTGGGGTCGGAGGCATGGAATCCCGAGATCACCGACTCAACCAGGATGCAGTCTGCGGGAGTGGCGGCCAGAGGACCGATGTGGTCCAACGACCAACTCAGCACCGCCGCTCCGCTGCGGGGCACTCTCCCGTACGTCCCCTTGAGGCCGGCAGTCCCGCACACCGCCGCCGGGATCCGGATGGAGCCGCCGGTGTCGCTTCCCAGAGCGGCCACAGTGATCCCGGCCGCCACCGCCGCTCCCGAGCCTCCGCTGGAACCGCCCGGAATGCAGCCGGTGTTCCAGGGATTGGAGGCCGGGGGGGAAATCACCCCGCAGGCAAGTTCGTGGGTGACAGTCTTTCCCACGATCACGGCGCCGGCCGCCCGCAGTCTCTCCACCACCGGAGCGTCCCGCTCGGCCGGAGTGTCGGGATATGCCGGCGACCCGCACCGGGTGGGGTGGCCGGCCATGTCGATGATGTCCTTCACACCCACCGGCACTCCGGCAAGAGGTCCCGGATCCACGCCCCGGGCCAGTTGATGATCGACCCGATCTGCTGCCTCCAGGGCACCCTGATGATCGATGAGCACGAAGGCCTGTAACTGCGGGTTCAGGTTCTCGGCGGCAGCGAGAGAACGTTCCGCTATCCGGCGGGCGGTCACCTCACCCGATCGAAGCCTGCGACCGAGTTGGGCGATGACCCCGCCGGGAGAGATCACTCCCATCGAGGATCGAACTCCAGGGCGGGCTCGTCACTCTGATGCAAGCTCCGGCGCACCGTCTCGGCCTCTGCCCATTGGCCGTCCAGAACCTCCGCGAGTGAGGCCAGATCCCAGTCCTCTGAGGCCACCCCGGCTGCTTCCAACAGAGTGGCGACCTCTTCGGGTTGGAAAGGGCTCACTGCGGTATCACGGCGATCACATCGACCTCCAGTCTCAGACCCGGTAGGCCCAGCGCCGCCGCCTGGCAGGCTGTAACCGCCGGATAGGGACCGCCACCGAACACCCGCCGACGCACTTCCATCTCCTCGGGAAGTTCCCGGATGTCCTGGCAGAAGTAGGTGATCTTGACAACGTTGGCCAGAGAACCCCCGCACGCCTCCAAGACCTCGGCGACGTTCTTCCAGATCTGTTCAGCCTGCTCCCCGGTGGTCTCGCCCACGATCTCGCCATCGGCGTCGAATGCCACCTGTCCCGCCAGG
>CAYWGY010000255.1:0-2938 GCA_964458055.1 uncultured Acidimicrobiaceae bacterium
TGGTCCCCGAATCCCACTCGCACGCCTTTGCCATCACCGCCTACCAGGTGGCCTGGCTCAAGCGATACCACCCCCTGGAATTCTTTGTTTCTCTTATCAACAACCAGCCCATGGGGTTCTATCCACTGGAAACCCTGAAACAGGACGCAAGAAGCTTCGGCGTGCCGTTTCTCCGTCCATGCATCAACCGCAGTGAGGTTAAATGCGTCCCTGAGGACGGCGCCGTGCGATTGGGACTGGGCCTGGTCAAGGATGTGGGAAGCCGATCCGCAGAAATGGTCGTTACCGAGAGAGAACGCAACGGCCCCTACCGCGGCGCCGACGAACTGGTGCGACGCACCGGAGTAACACCCCAGGCGGCGACCTCTCTGGTAACAGCGGGCGCCTTGGACGGCGTCGTCCCCAACCGTCGGGCTGCCATCTGGGATGCGGGGCTTTCGGAACGCCCTTCCCGCAACGGACAGACCGTCCTTGATACCACCGTGGGTAGCAAGCGACCCGATCTGGATGATTTCACCGACTACCAGAAGATGGCCGACTCCTACGAGACAATGGCGATCTACCCGGAAGGCCACCTCATGGAATACCTCCGGGATGGACTCGGCGCCGAGGTGCTGACCACCGCCGAGGTGGAGAACTGCGCCGAGGATGAAGAGGTCGTGGTGGCCGGCTGGCCCATCGCCCGCCAACACCCGCGTGGACTGAGCGGCACCGTGTTCGTCACCATCGAGGACGAGACCGCGGATGTGCAGTTAATCATATGGCCGGATGTCTTTGCCCGCTGTAAAAGGCAACTGAAAAGCCAGGTGATACTGGTGAAAGGTGTGATATCCCGGTGGGACGGCACCACCTCCATCATCGTTTCCTCTCTGGAAGCAGTTGACATCCCCATCTTGATGCCCGTCTCGCACGACTGGCGCTGACCGGATCACCACCCCGTCACGACGCATGCGCCAGGAAAACATGACACTGTAGTCGCGACTTGTTTACTCTAGAGAAGGATCATGCCAACCCACCACACCCTCCTCCTCCGAACTGAAGCTCCTCCGCTGCTTCTCGGACTCACATGCCACAACCTACGAAGTTCTTAAGCTAGCCTTGCTAGCACGTTTCTATTCAGATTCCGACAATAGCGATGATAAATCATGTTAGCATGTTGCTAAAAAAGGGTATTCAGTGCAGAGTTTGCAAATCCCAACACCACGAACATGTCGAATGGGAGTCCTTTTCCCAGTCGGCTTCCTAACCGCCCCGCGCATGTCTCCGGGCGTGACTCCGATAGGACAGAGACTGTGAGTTCTGACAGCATCCACCGACTGCTCTCCGGGGCCGAATGCGGCGCTTATGTGGTATCTCTCGACCAGACCATCCTGTTCTGGAACGAGGCAGCAGAGCGGATCCTCGGTCACCCCCCCGAAGCGGTCGTCGGACGCCGCTGTTATGAGGTCATGCAGGGGGTGGCCCCGGGAGGTCTCTCTCCTGCGTGCTTGTACGGATGCCCGTCAGTTCGTGCTCTGAGAGCCGGGAGGGTACCGCAGTCGGCCACCATGCACCTCCTCGCCAATTCGGGAGATCGCATCGAGGTTTCAGTCACTCCCATGGTGGTAGTAGACAAAGATAACCAGGCTCCCGTGCTGGTGCACCTGTTCGACCCGGTCTCCCCACAATCACAACCCCGCACGCCTGAGCCGATGCGAACCGACTTCACCAATAGCGGCATCGACATCGTCTCGGACCGCCCCCCTTCCCCGGCACTCACGGTGCGTCGCGCCCGGCTCACCCCCAGAGAATTGGAGATCCTCCGCCTCGTGTCCACAGGTTGGGGAACCATGCGAATTGCCGAAAACCTGAGTATCAGCCCCCATACCGTGCGAAACCATGTGCGCAACCTCCGCCACAAACTCAGGGCCAAAACCAAATTGGACGCTGTCCTCACAGCAATGCGCCAGGGATTGATCTAAGGAACGACATCGGCGCCGGCTGCACCGGGACAGTTTCGCAGATCCCGGCTGCAGCCTCCACTCCCATAAGGCACCCATGGCTGGACGCCGGGTCAGCCTGCATCAACCAGCAGAGCCGGGCTCCCACAACAGGGATCCCGGCTCTGCCTTACTAATCCCCTTACACCTCGGTGAGGGGACTCATACGAAAGTCGTACTAGGAGTCGTCGACAGGAAGCACCAGGTTGAGCAGCACTCCGACCACGGCAGCGAGGGCCAAACCGGAGATGGCCACTCCGCCGATCTGGAGGTTCTCGAGACCCGAGGTGCCGAGTCCCAGCACCAGGATCACGGCCACCACGATCAGGTTGCGACTCTTGGACATCTGCACCTGGCTCTCCACCAGGGTGCGGAGGCCCACTGCCGCGATCATGCCGAACAGGACGATTGACAGCCCGCCCAAGACGGCAAGAGGGATGGATTGGAGGATGGCCGCCACCTTGGGGATGATTCCCAGGATGATGGCGACTACCGCCCCTATGCGCAGGACAGCCGGGTCGTAGACCCTGGTGACCGCCAATACCCCGGTGTTCTCCGAATAAGTGGTGTTGGCAGGACCGCCAACCAGTCCTGCGACAAAGGTAGCCACTCCGTCGCCCATGAGGGTCCGGTCCAGGCCCGGCTCCTTGAAGAAGTCCTTGCCCACAACCCGGCCGTTGGTGATGATGTCACCGACGTGTTCGATCATGGTGACAAAGGCCACCGGCGCGATCAGAATGATGGCTCCCCACTCGAAGCTGGCAAGAGTGAAGTCGGGCAGGCCGATCCAATCGGCGTCGGCCACCGGGTCGAAGTCCACCTCTCCGGCGATGGCGCCCACCACGTAGCCGACAACCGCTCCACTGAGGATGGGCAGCATCTTCCACAGACCCCTCATGAAGATGGCCGCGGCAATGGTCACCAGCAGCGTCAGAATGGCCAGCCACCAGTTGGCATTG
>CAYWGY010000256.1:0-2932 GCA_964458055.1 uncultured Acidimicrobiaceae bacterium
TCCTTCGCCGCCGGTGACCATGTCGGCTGCAGGCTGGGGTGGTCAGGCGGGGTCGGTCCCCGCATTTGTCTTGCCGGCGTCCCGTCAGGTTCGATCACCCGCACGTCCCCCCCGACGCCGGTGACCAGCAGGAAGCTGACGTTTGGGTCGGAAGTGGCCGGAGCTGTGCGAGAACCGGCCTCTGTTCTCTCTTCGACCTCCCCGGCGACGGCGCAGGCCACCAGGACCGTTGCAGCGGTGAAGACGGAGAGGAGCCTCAGGATCAACCCTTTCTCACCTTACCCGACCCCTGTTACTAACCGGGATGGGTGCAATGGCCGAGTCGTGAGCCCCTCGAAGACAGTCCTATGAGAAGGTACTCCTTCCCCCGGGCGCCCGGAACCCCACGCCACCGTCAGTGCGCCGGCAACGTACCCTTGTTCGCCGGCAACGTCTTCAGCGGCCGGCCACGCCGGCCGCCTTCAGGGCTCCCCGGTAGCCATCCTCGTAGTACCGGGAACCGAGACCCTGTAGGTGGCGTTCGAGTTTCTCGCTCCTCCATAACCGGAATACGCGGGATGCGACCACGCTTCGTTGCGAGTGGTCCGCCGAAGAGGCCACTCCCTCGATGGCTTCGGTGACATCGGTCACCAGACTGCGGAAGAAGCCCCGGTCGGAAGTCAGGTCCAAGCCGGCCTTGGGGACTTGCTGTCCAGCAACGCGCTCGGCAGCGCCATGGCCGGCTTCATGACACTGTTCAAGGTACATCTCCACGTTGGATCCCAAACGTCGCTCCACATCTCTCGCTTCCCACGCCAACTCGCCGGTTCGCAGTCCCTCCAAGACCCGGTTCTGCTCCTCCGCCAGCAGCCTCTTGAACAGGCGGAGGTACTGCCCGATTATGGGGAGCAACAGACTCTCTTTCTCCTCCCGCTCAGCATTCTCTCCCATCCCGGTGGGGACTTGAGCAGGAGGTTGGCGCTCCGCCTTCTCACGCCGGGGGGCCCCTGTGGAGGTTGGAGCCTTCCGGAGGGCGGAGAAGAGATCTTCCATCTCCGAGGATGAACCGGGAGGAGCAGCAGCGGAAGGGATTGGATCCTCGGGATCTGCTGTCTGGTTGTCCTGCGGGCCGTCGTCGGAGGACGCGGGCGCAGGGGGCGACTCGGGTTCCGCAGGCTTGGCGGCCTCCGCAGCAGCCGCTTCGCTCGAGGAGATCACCCTCACCAATCCTGACATCTCATGCTCGGGCGTGACATGGCCCGGCTCTGCGGCCTGGTCCGGTGTTCCATAGATCAAAGCGCCGGTCTGATCCACAAGCTTCACTCCTATCGGTGGCGCTCCCGACCGGATACCCCCGATCTCCTCCAACAGTTGATCTCGGTGCCGCTCCAAGGCCAGCACCCTCTCCTGGATGGCGGAGACCCTCTGCTCGGCCGACTTGATCATCTGATCACACAGGGCCCGAGTCCTCTCCTCAACCTCCAACGACTCCACGTTGGCCTGGCTGCGCATGGATTCTCCCCTTCGGCGAGCCTCTGCGCGGATCCGATGCGACTCGTTCTCGGCCTCGGCAACTACCTCCTGGGAGCGCCTTTCGATGGTGCGGTAGGCCTCCTCTTCCATACTCTGGATCTGGGTGATCAGTTCGTTGGCCACGTCCCATGCCGAGGCCCGCAGTTGCTCGGCGGCAGCCTGCGCCTCGGCGCCGGTTATCTCAGCTTCGGTACCGGCTTCCCTGCGCCATCGGGCAGCGTCCACTTCTGCCTGTTCCTTGATCTTGTGAGCAGTGACCTGCACAGCCGATATGAGGTCACCTATCTCGACTCCCAGGTCCCGGTAACGCTCGAGATGCTCGGTGGTGAGGGGCGAGGCAGAAAATGGGGCAGGGTCCTCGGAGACGCCACTACTCGATGCGGAGAGTTCCCGAAGATAGCGATCAACTGCCTTGCGCTGGTAGCCCATGAACGAAGAAGGGAATTCCGGTATCTGAGATCCTCCAGGTGCTAGCGGAAACAACCGTACACTGTCACACGATAATGGGAGGCAGACCCAGAGCAGGCGGTTTTGCCCCCTCAACAGCACCTTGCTTCACTTATGGGTTTTTCATTGCCTCCCGCTCCCCATTAGTGTTCAGCCCGTGATCACCACACCCCTCCTTCGTATAGAGAATCTGCACGTGTCCGCGGCTTCCAATGGCGTCCCGATCCTGCGCGGCATCGACCTCGATGTCCACCGCAACGAAATCCACGCTGTCATGGGGCCCAACGGGTCGGGAAAGACAACCCTTGCATCGGTACTGATGGGCCATCCGGGTTTGGAGGTGACCGAGGGCGCGATCTACTTCGAAGGGGAGGACATCACCGGAGACCTTCCCAACAAGAGGGCAAACCGGGGCATCTTCATGGCATTCCAGCACCCCACCGAGATTCCCGGCGTGCCGGTGGTGCAGTTCCTGCGACAGGCGCTGTCCAACCGGACCGGCATCGACTACTCGGTACTGGAACTCCGTCTCAAGGTGATGGATGCCATGGCCAGCCTGGGGATACCGGGGAGTTTTGCCGACCGCTATCTCAACGAGGGCTTCTCGGGCGGAGAACGCAAACGGAACGAGATTCTGCAGATGGCCATCCTCGAGCCCAAGCTGGCCATCCTCGACGAGACGGATTCGGGGTTGGACATCGACGCCCTGCGCACCGTATCCGAAGGGGTAATGCGCATGGTGAATCCGGAGCGGGCATTCCTGATAATCACCCACTTTCAGCGGCTGCTGGACTACATCACACCCCATTTTGTCCATGTGCTGGTGGGAGGAAGGCTGGTCGAGACCGGAGGACCCGAACTGACCGCCCGACTTGAGTCGGAGGGATACCGGTCGTTCCGCGCCCTTCGTTAGCGGAAGACCGGCCCACGGGGCATCTCTAACCTATATGGGCATGTCCCTATAGGTTAGAGA
>CAYWGY010000257.1:0-2888 GCA_964458055.1 uncultured Acidimicrobiaceae bacterium
GCCCAGACGACAGGGAAATCTCTCACCGTCCAGAGTGTCGGCCAGTCCAGGAGGCCGGCCAACCAGGATCCCAGGAGGGAACCCACCCAGCCAAGGGCTATGGATGCCCAACACCCCGTTGACGGACCTCCAGCCAGCCGCGACCCTATTGCTCCGGCGATGGCGGCGATGAAGACTGAGAGCAGGAATCCGAACACGTGATATACCTTATCCCGCCTCCGGTCTAATCTCGACGATACCTATGTCTTGGCGTCGGCTCTGGGTACGGAGAATGCTGACCCTGTTCACATTGGGCTGGGTCATTTGGATGGCATGGTTGATCTTCGATGACAGCCAGCCCTTCGTGTTGTATGTGCTTGATGGGGACGGGCTTCCCCTGAGCGATGTCAGCGTCCTGGTCGACGGTGAGGTGGTGGAGGTCACCGACCCCGAGGGAGCGGCCCGTCTCGACTGGTCGCCGGATGGGCAGCGTTTTACCCTGGTGTCCCCCGGGCACCTGCGGAGGACGGTCACTCTCGCCGGTCCTGCCGAAGACTCGGCGGTGGTGTACATGAGGCCGACAACGCTCCGAGGTAGGGTTACCGACCCCAATGGTGTCCCCGTGTCCGGGGCTCTAGTCAGTGCAGAATCTCTCAGCACGGTGACGGGAATCGACGGGCACTTCGTGCTGGAAGGGCTGGAGAGTGGCCGGATCAGGGTTACCAGGCCGGCTTGGGTGGATGCCGAGGTCCGCTGGGACGGAGGGCCGGGGGACGCCGAGGTGACCATCGCCCCACTGGTGGTGAAGGCAGTCCATGTGTCGGGAGAGGTCGCCGGGGATCGTCAGCAATGGGATGCCATGGTGGGCCTGGTGAAGGAGACAGAGTTGAACGGGGTGATGCTGGATCTCAAGGACGAGACGGGTCAGATCTTCTACGACACCCAGGTGGAGGCAGCCAGGGAGGTGAGAGCCATCAATCCACGGTACGACTTGGCGGGACTGGCCGAGCTACTGGAAAGAGAGGACATCTACCTGATCGGACGGATCGTCGCTTTCCAGGATCCCATCGCGAGCATCAGAGACCCGGCAATGGCCGTGTGGGACCGCCAGTACGACGAGCCTTACCGCCAGGGCCATCAATACTTCCTGGACCCCACCGATCCCAGGGCCCGTTCCTACGCCCTTGACCTGGCTGTGGAGGCCTGCTCGCTCGGGGTGGACGAGATCCAGTTCGATTACATACGTTTTCCCGACTCCCGCCGGCCGTCGGCCACTTTCGACGGCCCCATAGACCCCGAGTCGAGAATTACCACGATCACCTCCTTTGCGGAGGAGGCGCGCACCGCCCTGTCCGCCCTGGGGTGCGCGGTGGCGGCGGACATCTTCGGCTTCGTCACCACCGTCACCGATGACGGCGGAATCGGCCAGCAGTGGGAAGAGTTGACGCAGGTGCTTGATGTCGTCTCCCCCATGCTCTACCCCAGCCACTACGACGACGGTTGGTTCGGTTTTGACCGGCCGAACGATCATCCCGGTGGGGTTGTCAGTGCGGCCCTCGAGGATGCTTTCGATCGCATGCAGACCGGGATTGTGATCCGCCCATGGTTGCAGGACTTCGGCCACCGGGATGACCAGGTGCGGTCCTCTATCGACGCCGCCGAGGACTTCGAGTTGGGCTGGATGCTCTGGAACCCTGTGAGCCAGGTCTCCGTTGGAGCGCTGCAAGGCGCCGGGACGCCTGGAGGTTGAACTTGTCATCAAGCGAGCGGATCCTCAGATGGGGCTTGCTGGGTACGGCCCGTATCAATGACAGGATCATCGATGCGGTGGCCCTGTCCGAAAGGTCGCGGGTGACCGCAGTCGCCAGCAGGAACGCACAGAAGGCTCGCTCCTATGCCTGTCAGAGGGGGATCCCCGACTACTTCGATGACTACGGCCGGATGCTCGAGTCTCCCGATGTGGACGTTGTCTACCTTGCCCTCCCCAACTGGCTTCACGGCCCCTGGGGTTTACGGGTGGCCCGAGCGGGAAAGCACGTCCTGATCGAGAAGCCACTTGCCATCCTGGCGGGTGAGGTGGAGCAATTGGAGCGGGCCGCCCGGGAACACGGGGTGGTGATCCAGGAGGCTTCAATGATGCGCTTCCATCCCCAGACGGAGATGCTTGCCGATCTGGTGGCCGAGGGAACCATCGGGGTTCCCCGCTGGGTGTCGGGATCGTTCAGCTTCAATCTGCTCTACTCCGACGACATCCGGCTGGACCCCCGGGGCGGCGGATCGATCTGGGACCTGGGGTGCTATCCGGTTACGTTGTTCGGCGCCGTTCTGGAGAGACGTCCCGTCGAGGTGGCGGCATTCCGGCGCTCGGCCGGCCGGTCCGTGGACATGACCTTCGGTGCTCAGATTCTCTACCAGGGAGGTGTTGTCGGCCAATTTGTAACCAGCATGGAGGCTGTGCCCTCGTGGGGCGCCGAGTTCGTTGGCTCTGAGGGCAGGATTCGAGTCTCCTACCCTTGGTTGAGCCAGGTGGAGTTGGTTTCCAGGGTCGAAGTGGTTGTGGGAGCGCCCCATCGGGGGCTATTGCCGCCGGACAGCGAGACGGACAGGCGGGCGTTCGGCGATGAAGTCGGTGATCTTAGAACCGAGACGCACACCTTCGAGGGTGCCAACGCCTATCTTGAGGAGGTCAAGGCAATGGAAGAGATGGTCCTCGACGGAGCGCATCCGGCGTTTCCCCTATCCGAGAGCAGGATCAACATGGGCGCCATCCGTGCCCTTATCGAGTCTTCAATCAGTGGAAAGGTGGTGAAGATAGATGTCTGACAATGGCCTGTTCGGTCATCTTACGATGCTGCAGCACGTCTACATTCCATCGGGTGACATTGCCCGGTCGGAGGAGTGCTCTTGCG
>CAYWGY010000258.1:0-1542 GCA_964458055.1 uncultured Acidimicrobiaceae bacterium
ACTTTCGCCCTGATGCGGTTCCCCAGTTCCTCACCACGATGCTTTATGGAACCTATTCGACGCACATCCACCCGCACTGAAGCGAAGAATTTGAGGGCCCGCCCCCCAGGGGTCGTTTCCGGAGATCCGAACATCACCCCGATCTTCTCCCGCAACTGGTTGATGAAGATGGCGGTGGTACGCGAACGGTTGAGCGTGCCCGCCAGCTTTCTGAGAGCCTGGGACATCAGGCGCGCCTGCAACCCCACATGCTTGTCTCCCATCTCACCCTCGATCTCGGCGCGGGGCACCAGTGCCGCCACCGAGTCGATCACCAGGACATCCAGGGCGCCCGAGCGGATCAGCATGTCCGCGATTTCCAGAGCTTGTTCACCGGTGTCCGGCTGGGAGATGAGAAGTTCGTCCACATCCACCCCCAGAGCACCGGCGTAGGTGGGATCGAGGCAGTGTTCGGCGTCGATGAACGCCGCTATTCCCCCGTTGCGCTGCGCCTCGGCCACGACGTGGAGGGCAAGAGTGGTCTTTCCCGAACTCTCGGGACCGTATATCTCCACGACTCTGCCCCGAGGCATGCCCCCTATGCCCAGGGCCACATCCAGGGACAGGGCACCGGTCGAGATCACCTCCGGTCTCATCTGGGCGGCCGCCCCCATCCTCATTACGGCCCCTTTCCCGTACTGTTTGGTGATCTGGCCTACGGCCATCTCCAAGGCTTTATCCCTGTCCATCGGTTGTTTCCTTTCTGCTTGGACGGTCATAGCCAAAAGCTATAGGACCGCTGTGACAAAACTACATAATTGTGCTTCGGTTACGAAGGCTTTTCCAAGCGATGGCGACCGCATCTTTTCACATTATACCGAACGCATGTTCGAGTAACCAAACGTTGCGGTCATCACATAGGAGATCACCCTCCCCCATCGACCTTCATCCTCAGTCCAGGGGTATGCGCTCCATGGCCTCATAACGGGGAGGCCCGCCACCCAGGTGGCTTCGGAAAACCGTGACCTCTTTCACCCGCATCTCCACCTCGGCGGGGGCCGCCGAGTCCACCAGGCTTCGAAGGTCCTGGGGAGGCCGCACCCGCGACAGCGTGAGGTGTGGGGAGAACGGCCGTTCCGGCAAGGAGATGTTCGCCGCCGCCACCGCCCTCCCCGTTTCTCCGGCTAGGGACGCCAGAGGCCGCGCTCCCCGGGAAACCCCCACCCACAGCACCGATGCCCGTTTCGCCCTGGGAAAGCTCCCCAACCTTCCGAATCGGCATCCGAAAGCACCGCCCAGCGGCGCCTCCGAGAGAAGGTGCAACATCATCTCGAAGCGATCGGTAGCGATCTCGCCCAGGAACCACAACGTCATGTGCCAGTTGCGCGGAAGGGTGGGCCGCCCGGGGAGTCTCTTTCCTCCCGCCATGTGCAGCACCCGGTGGCTCAGAACCTGCCGCGCCTCCGGAGTGAGGTCGACCGCCAGGAAGATCCGGCCTACAGACTCCACCATTTCCCGCTCATGGCCAGCCGCGCCAGGTGGAGTGCGGCAGTGGTGGTGTAT
>CAYWGY010000258.1:1552-2825 GCA_964458055.1 uncultured Acidimicrobiaceae bacterium
CGCACCCGTTCCCTGTCGCCGGGCATCCGCAGCCGCCGCGCGGCCGTTCTCTCCGGCGTGGACACCCCCACATACGCGACTCCCACCGGTTCGTCGGCGGGAGCGGGTCCGGCCGAGCCGGTGACGCTCAAGCCCACGTCCACCCCCAGGGTGCGCCGTGCGCCCTCCGCCATCTCCCGGGCGGTGCCATCCGACACCACCCCGGCCTCGAGCGCCCCGGCGCTCACCCCCAACAGACCTGCCTTGATGTCGGTGGAATAGCTGACGACCGACCCCCGGAACACCCGCGACGACCCGGGCTCCGAGGTGATCCGGGCGGCAACCATGCCGGCGGTCATCGATTCGGCCGTCCCCAAGGTCCAGCCCCGCTCCCCCGCCAACTCCAGGAGTTGCCGCTCTATGGTCTGGTCGTCGAAGCCGAACACCGCCCAACCCAGCCTCCGGCACACCTCTTCGGACAGGGGAGCGATCATGCGCTCCGCGGAGGCGGCGTCGGAAGCCTTGGCACTGATACGCACCTTGATCTCCCCGGCAGAAGCCAGGTAGGCGAGGCTCGGATTCTTCGAAGACTCATAGAGGTCTCCCAACAACTCGGCGGTGCGCGACTCCGAACGGCCCCAGGTCCTGATCACCCTGCTGACCAGGGTCTCCGAAACTCCGGACGCCCGGTCGAGCCGGGGAATGACCTGGTGATTGAGCATTTCCAGCATCTCCATCGGCACCCCCGGCAGGACGAAGATCAGCTTGCCCCGGTGCCGGACGGCGAGGCCGGGAGCGGTCCCCTTCCGGTTGTGCATCAGTTCCGCCCCTTCCGGATACTCGGCCTGGCGGAGATTATTGGCAGGCATCGCCCATCCCCTCTCGGAAAAGCGTCGCCGCAGAATCCGCGCCCACTCCTCGCTGAACATCATCGGGCGGCCGGTGACGGCGCAGATCGCCTCCCGGGTCAGATCATCGGGTGTCGGACCGATCCCGCCGGTGATGACCACGGCGTCGGCCCTGTCCAGGGCCGTAGAAACGGCCGATTCCATGCGATCGAGGTTGTCCCCCACTGTCACTTGATAGTGGGCGTCGTGTCCTGCCGCAGCCAGGGCCTCCCCGATGGTGGCGGCATTGCCGTTGACTATCTGGCCCAACAGCAACTCGGTGCCCACGGTTATCAACTCGACGATCATGCGCCGACCCCCACAGGAACATCGGGGAGCGGGACTTGGCGGAGATCGCCGTCGAACCGCAGGTGGGTCCGGTACCCGGCCTTCCGGGCAGCAGCCAC
>CAYWGY010000259.1:0-2811 GCA_964458055.1 uncultured Acidimicrobiaceae bacterium
CGAGGAGGAGTTCGGCAGGAGATTCCTGGGCAACTACCCGGCCTCGGGCACGGTGATCATCGATCGGTTGGGCACCGAGCATCTCGCCACCGGGAGGCCCATCCTCTACACCTCCGGTGACTCGGTGTTCCAGATCGCCTGCCACACCGATGTGTTGGAACTCTCGGAGTTGTACCGCTTGTGCGAGATCTCGCGGCGCCGGTGCGACGAGTACCGCATCGGTAGGGTAATTGCCCGACCCTTCGTGGGAGAACCCGGTGGTTTTGTGCGAACCTACGACCGAAAGGACTTCTCCATGGCCCCTCCGACCGCCACGCTTTTGGACGTGGTGGCCGACGCCGGGATGACGGTGTGGGGAATCGGAAAGATCGAGGACCTCTTCTGCGGAAGGGGCCTCACCCGCTCGGAGCACACCGAGGGAGACCTCGACGGCCTGATGAGAACGGAGACCGCCGTCGACGAGATGGTCGACCGGCAAGAGCGGGGCCTGGTCTTCACCAACCTGGTGGATCTCGACA
Source organism: uncultured Acidimicrobiaceae bacterium (assembly GCA_964458055.1). GTDB lineage: Bacteria > Actinomycetota > Acidimicrobiia > Spongiisociales > ZC4RG35 > Bin76. The sequence continues at coordinate 519 of CAYWGY010000259.1, forward strand.
TGCGCTTCGGCCACCGCCGGGATCCCCGCGGTTACGCCGGGGGTCTCGAACTCATCGACTCCCGCCTCTGCGCTCTCACCGGAGCGCTGGGAGAACGGGATCTCATGTTCATAACCGCTGATCACGGAACCGACCCCACCGGTGACTCCACCGATCACACCCGCGAGTACGTCCCCCTGCTGGTGGCGGGCAGGAACTCCGCCGGCGTGGACCTGGGGACCCGGGGGCGTTTCGGCGACGTGGCAGCCACCATCACCGAGGGGTTCGGCCTTGGCGCCGAGTGGCCGGCTGACTCGTTCTGGAAGGACGTGGCATGACTTTCTCGGCAGTGGCACTCATCGAACGCAAGCGAGACGGGCTCAAGTTGTCCGCGGAGATGATCCGATGGCTGATCTCGGCCTTCACCACCGGAGAGGTCACCGACTACCAGATGGCCGCCATGGCCATGGCCGTCTACCTCCGCGGTCTCGACTCCGAGGAGTTGGCCACATGGACCGAAGCCATGCTGTACTCGGGAGACACCCTGGATCTCTCCGAGTTGGACGGTCCCAAGGTGGACAAGCACTCCACCGGCGGCGTGGGCGACAAGGTAACAATCCCCCTTCTTCCCATGGTGAGGGCGTGCGGAGTGCTGGCGCCCACGCTCACCGGGCGGGGTCTGGGCCACACCGGCGGAACCCGGGACAAGCTGGAGGCCATCCCGGGCCTGACCACCTCCCTGGACTCGGACCGGTTCATGGAGGTTCTCCGGTCCCACGGGATGGTGTACGGAGGCCAGTCGGAGAACCTGGCGCCGGCCGACCGCAAGCTCTACGCCCTCCGCGACGCCACCGGCACGGTTCCCTCCCTCCCGCTCATCGCCTCCTCCATCATGTCCAAGAAACTGGCCGAGGACCTCGACGGGCTGGTGCTGGATGTCAAGACCGGCGCGGGCGCCTTCATGTCCGAGTCCGCCGGAGCCCGGAGCCTCGCCAAGGTGATGGTGGGCCTGGGGAAGGCCCACGGAGTGAGGACCAGCGCCCTTCTGACCAGCATGGACTCACCCCTGGGAAGGGAGGTGGGCAACGCCTCGGAGGTCCGAGAGTCCATCATGACACTGCGGGGAGAGGGCCCCGAGGACCTGCAGGAGATCACCGTGGCCCTCGGGACCGAGATGCTGCTCCTCGCCGGGACCGCGACCGAGGCTGCCGAGGCGCGTCGCATGCTGGAGGGGGCGGTTTCCTCGGGTGCCGCGCTGGAGGTGTTCGCCCGGGTGGTGGAGGCCCAGGGCGGGGACCCCAAGGTGGTGGAAGATCCCTCCCTCCTCCCATCGGCGCCCCACCGGGCTGAGGTCCTTGCCCCGGCTCCGGGCTGGGTGACGGCATGCAACGCCCTGACGGTGGGGGTCTCGGCCGCCCGCCTGGGAGCGGGACGGGAGCGCAAAGAAGACTCCATCGACCCCGGAGTCGGCGTCACTGTTGTCGCCAAACCGGGCGACCGGGTGGAGACGGGCCAGGTACTGGCCGAGATTCTCTACCGCGACGGTGCCCGCTGGGAGTCGGTGAGAGCCTCCCTGGCTGACGCCTGGACCATTGCGGAGGAGCCACCCGAGCCTGCCCCCCTCGTATTGGAAACCATCCGCTAAAAGCACATGGAGTAGTTGCATATGAGCGCCATCTACGAAAGAATGCAGACAGCCGCCACAGCCATCGCCGAGGCCACCGGCCATCCCGCCCACGACGTGGTGGTGGTGCTCGGGTCGGCGTGCGGCGACTTTCCCGACCGCCTGGACTCGGTGACCGCCGTCTCCTACGCCGACCTTCCCGGTTTTCCCGTCCCGGCCGTGCTGGGCCATGCCGGGACCCTCTACTCGGCAACCCTGGGGCGCAACCGGGTCCTCCTCCTGGGAGGAAGGGTCCATGCCTACGAGGGCTATCCGCCCGACGTCCTCACGTTTGCGGTCCGGGCAAGCCTGGCAGCGGGCTGTCACACCCTGGTGGTCACCAACGCTGCCGGAGGATGCGGCGACGGCCTCACGGCGGGTTCGATCGTGCTGATCCGCGACCACATGAACCTGGCGGGGATAAACCCGCTGGTCGGCCCCAACGATCCCCGCCTGGGACTGCGGTTCCCGGACATGTCGGACACCTACACTCCCGACCTCCGCCGCCTGGCCGCCGAAGTGGCCGCCGGAGAGGGGATCGCCCTGCCCGAGGGGGTTTACGCATGGTTCCTCGGTCCCACCTTCGAGACTCCCGCCGAGGTGGAGATGGCCCGACGCCTGGGCGCCGACCTGGTGGGGATGTCCACCGTA
>CAYWGY010000260.1:0-2804 GCA_964458055.1 uncultured Acidimicrobiaceae bacterium
AGTGTCCCCCAGATCCCGCAATTCCTCCCAGGGAATGGACTCGAATACTTCTTGATCTGATGTCTTGGAATCGTCCATCCCCCAGTTTGAAGCCATCTGGCACCCGATTTCAAGGGGTGGGTTGAGGACCGCGAAAGAAATCACTGGATCGCGAACGCATCCGCGTGTCATCACAGAGGGATTGATCTCAACTAAGCTTCCTTGGAAGTATGGTGGTAAACCCAGATCCCAAACCGGGCCGATGGCTCCTTCCCCTGGCCATTCTGGCCATGTTCGCGTTTACCTTCATGTTCGTTCGCACCCTGCCCGAGGCCGAGGTCGAACCACAGCCGGTAACCACCGTCGCCTCCGCCATCACTCAGGGGGACTCTTCGTCAGAGACCACCTCAGCTTCGTCCGAGGATGAGTCCGAGACCGAAGGGGACGAGGAGCAGGTAGACGGGACCTCCACCACCTCCACCACCCTGCCCCCTGCCGTCCTTTCCTACATGACATCCATCGATGCGCTCGGAGAACAACTGGCATCGCTGGCCAGGGAGGTCAGGGAAGTGAACACGGGCTGGGAAGACAGGAGCATCGCCTTTGGAGAAGCCGAGGAGAGGTTTGTGTCGGTTATGGACGAGGTGATCGTGTGGCAGGACGGTGTGATCAATCTGTCCGCCCCGTCGGTCCTGGCTGCTTCCCATCAGGACATGCTGGCTGCCTCCACGAGGGCGGCCGTGGCCGCAACCAACCTGGTGGAAGGTCTGCGCAGTTCCGACACGGGGGAGATCCGCCGCCAGGCAGCACTGGACTTTGACGCGGCCACCGCCGCTTTTGTCTCGGCGGTGACGAGAGCCCAGAACACCATCGGCTCCTAGAGACCCTCCAGCGGTGGCCGTCGAGATACGCGCCGTTGAACCCCACGACCTGGATGCCCTGCGCCGGACGGTGGCTCTTGCCTTCGGCCAGGACCCCGATCCTGCCGAGGAAGAGAGGGACCGGAGACTGGTGGAACTCGATCGAAATCGGGGCGCCTACGACGGAGCGCGGTTGGTGGGGTCCGCCGGAGCATACAGCTTGGACCTCACCGTGCCCGGAGGAAGGGTGCCGGCGGCTGGGGTAAGCAACGTCACCGTCCTACCCAGCCACCGTCGCCAGGGCTTGATGCGGAAGATGATGACCGGCATGCTGGCTGACGCCCGGTCCCGGGGGGACGCTCTCTCGGTGCTCTGGTCCTCGGAGGCCCCGTTGTACGGCCGGTTCGGATTCGGGGCGGCCACGATCACATCCCATCTGGTGGTTGATCGCTTCCCTCTCCTTCCCCACCGGTTGGCGCCCGAACCTGCGCCGGTGATGATCCTGGACCCGGGAGATGCCAGAGAGGTCCTGCCGTTGCTCTTTGATCGCAAGCGCCGGGAGGTGCCCGGCATGTTCGCACGGTCGCCGGCGTGGTGGGAACTGGAGTCGTTGGGTGATTACGCCCGTCACCGCAAGAGCGCCAGTACCTATCGCTATGCCGTGGCTCTCGATGCGGCGGGTGAGGGTGTCGGATATGTCCAGTACCGAACCGAGGGCACGTGGGAGGGGATCTCGATGGGTATAGACGTCGACCTCGAGGAGATCATCGCGCTGACCCCGGAGGCATACTCGGGGCTGTGGGGTTTCCTGGTCAACCAGGATCTCATCCGGAAGCTCTCCGCATGGAATATCCCCGTGGAGACGGCCCTGCAGGACGTGTTCTCAAACTTCCGGGACTTCCAGACCGTGTGCGACGGCCTATGGGTCAGGATCCTGGACGTGGAGGCTGCGCTGTCGGAACGACGCTACTCGGCCGACGGCGCTCTGGTCTTCGAGGTAGTCGACCCAGTGGGAGAGGACAGGACCCGTTACCGGTTGGAAGTGACCGAGGGGGTGGGAGTCTGTCGTGCGGTCTCGGATACGCCGGACATCATCTTGGACGCCGAAGACCTTGGTTCCGGGTACCTGGGGCGCTCCCGGTTCCGGCGCCTGGCGGGGGTGGGCCGCCTTGATGGCGCCCCCGAGGCCTTGGCTCTTGCTGACGCCATGTTCGACTGGCACCCGCAACCCTGGTGCCAGGAAGTGTTCTAGGCAAGCATCAGCGGGCGGCGATAACCTCGATCTCCACCTTCAAACCGGCAAGGGGCAGGCCCGCGGCGCCAACAGCCGAGCGAGCGGGCGGGTCGTTGTCGAAGAAGGTGCCGTAAACGCCGTTGACGGCTGCATAGTCGCGTATGTCGGCCAGAAAGACAGTGGTCTTGACAATGTCCGAATAGCCGAGACCCAGTTCGCCCAGGATGTTCCCGATGTTCCGGAGAACCAGTTCGGTCTGCGCGGTCACCGACTCCGGAGTTTCTCCGGTGTTCGGGTCGATGGCGACCTGGCCGGAGATGAATAACAGGCCATGCGCCTCTGTTACCACCGAGTAGGGAGCCAGAGGGGCAGGGGCACTATTGAGTCGATGAGCTTTCTTCGGCATGCGGCGGATACTAGGCGAAACTGTTGCCGCAACCACAAGAGCGGCTGACGTTGGGATTGTCAATGGAGAATCCCGCCTCCATCAGGCCCTCCCGGTAGTCGAGCACCGCTCCGGTCAGGCGCTTGGCGCTCTGGGGATCAACCAGCACACGCAGGCCTTCGAAATCGATTTCGATGTCGTCGTCCTCCACGTCGGCGTCAAAGAACATCTCATAGGAGAACCCCGAGCATCCGCCGGGCCTCACCGCCACCCGCAGGCCGAGGTCTTCATCACCCTCGGGTACCAGGAGTGACTTCACCTTGGTAACGGCGGAGTCTGTGAGAAG
>CAYWGY010000261.1:0-2780 GCA_964458055.1 uncultured Acidimicrobiaceae bacterium
AAGCCGTCCAGTTCAACCAGGAGCTGGTTGAGGGTCTGCTCGCGCTCGTCATGGCCTCCGCCCAGACCGGCGCCCCGGTGCCGACCCACCGCATCGATCTCATCGATGAAAATGATGGCCGGACTGTTCTGCTTGGCCTGTTCGAAGAGGTCCCGGACACGGCTGGCTCCCACCCCCACGAACATCTCAACGAAATCCGAGCCCGAGATCGAGAAGAAGGGCCGCCCCGCCTCACCGGCCACAGCCTTTGCCAGGAGGGTTTTGCCGGTCCCGGGAGGTCCGAACAGCAGCACTCCCCTGGGAATCTTGGCGCCCATGGCTCGGAACTGGTCGGCGTCGGCCAGGAAGTCTCGGATTTCTCCCAGCTCCTCGATCGCTTCTTCGAGGCCCGCAACATCTGCGAACGTGACGTCGGGGTTGTCTTTTTTGACCATCTTGGCCCGGGTCTTCCCGAACTGCATGATGCGGTTGCCCGAACGCTGCATCTGCATGAAGATGAACACCATGAAACCGATCAGCAGCAACCAGGGCAGCATTCCCACCAGCACACTCCACGGCCCGGGCGGCTCGTGGTCGGTGTCGTATGAGACTCCTCGCTCCTCCAGGAGCTCGGCCAACTGGCCCTCGAAACCCTCGGGGTAGCGGGCCAGGAAGTCGAACCGACCAGCGGGAAGGGTGGAACCCTGGAACCGGCCCCTGGCTTCCAGGGATCGGGTCAGGACCAGGACCGACTCGATTTCACCCGCCTCCAGAGCGTCGAGGAACTCTCCGGTGGTGATCTCCTGTGAAGGCCCCTCGTCGTCACCGAAGTTCTGGAACAGAAGTGCCATTGTCACGATCATGAGACCGTAAATGAGTAAGATGCGAAAACTGCGGCGCAAGGTTATTCCTTAAAGAGAACTGTCACTGGGGTAAAGGGATAGGTACAAGTTTCATGGTAGACGGAGTGGGGGACTACTTCTTGGATGTTAATCACCACCTGGGACAACTTAATCAGGACATGGGACGGAAAGACTACGACTGGGACAGAATCCCTATGTAAGGGAGGTTTCTGTACTTCCCGTCGTAGTCGAGTCCGTAACCCACCACGAACTCCGGGCCGATTCTGAACCCGACGTACTTCACGTCCACCGGAACCTGTTGGATGCCCTCTTTGTAGAGGAGGGCCGCTATCTCGAGCGAGGCCGGGCCGCGGACGCGCAGGCTCTTGGTGAGGTAGTTCAGAGTCAGGCCCGAGTCGACTATATCCTCACAAATCAGTACGTGCCGACCCGCGATCTCCTGGTCGAGATCCTTCAGGACCCGCACCACCCCCGAGGTCTTGGTGGCTGCTCCGTAGGAGGAGACCGCCATGAAGTCGAACTGGGCGGGGACCTTCACCTGGCGGGCAAGGTCGGACATCACCATGAATGTTCCCTTGAGCACACCCACGATAAGCAGGTCCACGCCGTCGTAGTCGGCGGTGATGGCTTTTCCCATCTCCTGGAGGCGCCCAGCGATCTCCTCGGCGGAGATGAACGGCTCTATCGAATCTCGGTGCGACCGCATAGATCCGTAGAACGTTAGTTGCCTTTGGCGAAGAGCAACCGGTCTCCGGAGCGGAATACCCTCACGCCTCCCGCCAACTGGGCGCGTGAAGCCCTCCGGTGGACGACATCCAGGATTCTCTGCACTTCCGCTCCCGTTCCCGCGTATGGTTCTCGCACCATTCGCAGCGCTCTCCGGATGACCCTTGAAGAGATCGCAGGCGACAGTTCCACCAATCGGTCGCAGGAGGCCTCCACCCACCCGGTGGGCGATGTCCGGAGGGGTATCCGCGCCGCCACCTCCTCCAGATAGGCGACGTCGGTCCCGGCCAGCGCCGAGAGCCTCACCAGACCCTCCCGGAGCCTTGGCTGGTATTCCGCCTCGAGTTGCGGGATCAGGCGGCGCCGGATCCGGTTTCTCAGATAGGTCGGGTCATCGTTCTGCGGATCGTCCTCCCAGGGGAGGCCGGCCAGCGTGGCCAGTTCACGGGTTTCGGAACGCCACACTCCCAGCAGGGGTCGGTAGAAGCGTCCCCGGTGCGCCGGGATCCCGACCATCCCGTAGAGCCCGGCGCCGCGGAGCAGGTTCATCAGCACCGTCTCTGCCTGGTCGTCGGCGGTGTGGCCGATCATCACCAGTTCATCCGCCCTCGAAAAGTCCGCCAGCGCCTGGTATCGCGCTGCTCTCAATGCCTGCTCCGAGGTGTCGGGAGCGGTGTCTATGGACGCTTCGGTGAGATCCATCCCGAGCCTTCGGGCCACCGCCCGGGCGGCTGCGGCCATTCGGAACGAATAGGGGAGGGAGTGGTTGACGTGGATGGCGCGGCACTGGCTGTCGGCCCGGATCGCCAGCCAGGCGACCGCGGCCGAGTCCGCCCCTCCCGAAAGGGACACCACCAGGGGACCGGGCGGGAATTCCACCCGCTTCTCGATGTCGGCGCACAACTGCGTCAGGCGCCGGGTGTCAACCTCGCAGACATTGTCATCGGCCACCGGAGAGGATGGCGGCTTACTCAACTAACCGACTTGTACCGGGATCTGACTACCTTGGTGAAGTAGAGCACCACCGTGATGACGCAGAAGACCAGAGCCAGGGCCAGGCAGGTCGGCACCAGATAACGATAGGTCCAGTCGGCGACCGTCTCGGTGGGAGCGCCTTCCTCCACCACGACCGCAGGGACGATCTCCGCGGGTTCCTCCGGTGTTTCCTGGGCCAGAACAGGGAGTGCCACTCCCAGGACCAAGGTGGCAACC
>CAYWGY010000262.1:0-2716 GCA_964458055.1 uncultured Acidimicrobiaceae bacterium
GGCTCGGGAGGTTCGCACATCCCCTCGGGGTTGATCGCATCGAATTGCATGACTGTCCTCCAGTTGTGCCTCAGCCGGGAACCACCACCGTGCGGATGGCGGAGTTGGACTCCAGGTTCTCGAATCCCCTTTCCATGTCGGAGAGGGGGATGGTATGGGTGACCATGGCGTCCAGGTCAAGACTGCCGAGTTGGTAGAGAGAATCCAGCACCGGGAAGTCCTGGGCCGGGATCCCCTCGCCGCCGTGGGTGGTCATCAGGGTGGAAGTGTTGCGGAAGAACGCCGAAGGGTTCAGGTCCGCCTCCGACCCCACCGGTGGAACCCCGATCATGGTGGCGACTCCTCCGTAGGACAGCATCCCCAGGGCCTGCTCCAAGGTGGCGCCCATGCCGACCGCCTCGAAGGAGAAGTCCACTCCTGCTCCGTCGGTCAGTGCCCTCACCGCTTCCACTGCGTCTTCCCGGGCCGAGTTGACCGCATGGGTGGCGCCCATCGACAGGGCCCACTCCAGTTTCAGGTCGGAGATGTCCACGGCGATCACCTTGGCGGCGTTGGCCATCTTGGCGCCCTGGACCGTGGCAAGACCGATACCCCCGCAGCCGATCACGGCGGTGGTGGCGCCGGGCCACACCTTGGCGGTATGGAAGACCGCGCCGGTGCCGGTCATTACCGCGCACCCCAGAAGGGATGCCGAGGTCAGGGGCATACCGTCACTGACGGTGAAGGCAGCCCCTACATCCACGGGGATCCGCTCGGCGTACATTCCCAGGCCCATGGGGACCTCAACCCTGGAACCGTCGGACACCAGCGACACCACCGGCGCACGGGCTGACGAGGAGTTGCAGCGACGGGGGTCGTTGCGGCGGCACATGGGACATGAACCGCAGGGCACCCGGCATCCCACCGCCACCCGGTCACCGACCTTGAGGCGTGTGACTCCGGGACCCACCTCCTCCACCACCCCTGCGCCCTCGTGGCCGAGCAGCATGGGATAGCGGGGATCCCGGCCCGACTGAAGGCCCTTGGAGACCTTGTAGTCGGTACGGCACACCCCGGCCGCTCCCACCTTGAGGATGATCTCCCCCTCCCGGGGAGGGTCGAGCACGATGTCCGTGACCTCGACCCTCCCCGGAGCAACCACCAGAGCTGCTTTGCTATGCATCGAGGTCGACAATGATGTCTTGTTCGTAGGTGAGCCTCTCTCCTCCGTCCGGAGTGACCCGCACGTTGTCGGAGACGCAGATGCCGCCCACCGCCAGGGCCTCCTCCGGATCGTCGAAGGTGATCTGGGGATGGAGGTTGATGACCATGTCGGTCTGCATGATCCGCTCCTTGCCGGGAATCCACGGAGGCTCATGTGAGTCGAGTCCGATCCCGTGGGCGGTGTAGGCCACCGAGTCGAAACCTCCCTGTCCGTACTTGCGGTGCACGCGGTCACGGGCTGTCAGTACCTCGTCGGAGGAGGCTCCCGTCTTCATGGCGTCTATGCAGGCGTCCAGAGTCTCGATCCGAGTATCCCAATAACGGAGGATCTGATCGGAGGGACGCCCGAAGCTGTAGGTCCTACGCACCTCCACCCAGTATCCGGAGGGGCCACCCCACTCCAGGTCGATGCAGAGGACGTCGTCGCGGTCGATCTCGGCGTCCATGCCGAAGGTGTAGGCCCGGTAGGGCGGACGGGTCATCTGGGCGATCCCGTCCAGGCAGCCGTACTGGCGGCAAAGGCGATGGGCCTCGGCCAACACGTCCCGTTCGATGGCGCCGGGACGGATGTGACCCTCCAGGCTGGCGAACACCTGGCGGATGATCCGCGAGGTCTCCCGGAGGTTGTCCATCTCCTCGGCGCTCTTGATGGAGCGGATGTCGTCGAAGAAGTCGGTGGCGTCGATGAGGGTTGCGGTCTTCCCGAAAGCGTCCTGGAACTGCCGGTAATGAGCAGCCGAAGTGATGTCGGCCAGACCCACGATCCCGATGGTGCCGTTGGATATCCCGTGGTCGGACAGGATCCCGGCGATCTCCGTGGCCGGAGTCTGGGTTGCCCGGTAGTCCTGGATCCAGTTGACAAGTGCCACCCTCGAGAGACCCCACAGTGGGTCACCGATGAAGGTGGGCTCCCCTTTCTGGGGAAGGAGCACCATGCCCCACCCGGCCCATTGGAAGATGTCGCTCACGTACTGGACGCGGCCCCGTACGAACTCGTCGCCGCGGCTGCAGATTATCAAAGCATCGATTCCTGCCTCGGCCATGGCCTCGCGCAGCACGCGATGGCGCCTTTCCCGCTCGGCGGGTGAAGAGATGTGGGTCAGTTTGCCTTCAGCCATTATGTGCTCCTTTAGCTGCTGGGGGTCGGGACGGACGCCGGTTGATAGGACGCCGACGGCTGCGGGTTCGTAAGCTCCTCACAGATCTCGTCGGTTGTTCGAGAAGCGATGAAGCCGCCGTCCGTCATCCGGACGAGGGCGTTCTCGTGCAGTTCCTTGGTCGAGGAGGTGCAGGCATCGTTCACCAGGGTGACCGTGTACCCCCGGTCGGCGGCATCGCGCGCCGAGAGTTCAACGCATCCCTCGGTGACTATGCCGGTGATCACCAGATTGGTTATCCCCATGCGCTTGAGAACGCTGTCGATCGCCGTGGAATTGAAAACGCTGGCCGAGGTCTTGGAGAAGATCATCTCGTCACCGTGTTCGGCCACCTCCGGAAGGAGAAGGTCGTCACG
>CAYWGY010000263.1:0-2710 GCA_964458055.1 uncultured Acidimicrobiaceae bacterium
CCTTCAACTCCCGCATCAGAGTCTCGATCCGGTAGGTGGCGACCGGATCGAGCGCCGAGCACGGCTCGTCCATCAACACCACATCGGGGCTGGTGGCGATCGCGCGGGCGATGCAGAGGCGCTGTTGCTGTCCCCCGCTCAGATCAAAAGCCGAGTTCTGCAGCTTGTCCTTGACCTCCTCCCACAGGGCGGCCTTGACCAGGGACTCCTCCACCAGATCGTCGAAGTTGCCCTTCCAACCCGCCACCCTGGGGCCGAACACGATGTTCTCATAAATCGACTTCGGAAAGGGATTCGGCTTTTGGAACACCATTCCGATGCGACGCCTGACCTCGACGGGGTCGACCGATGATCCGTAAAGATCGATGCCGTGGTAGGCAACCGTGCCCTCCACCCGGGCGCCGTCAATCAAGTCGTTCATGCGGTTCAGGCACCGGATGACGGTGGACTTGCCGCATCCGGACGGACCGATCAAGGCGGTTATCTCGTTCTGGTAGATGTTCAGGGTGGCATCCGCCACTGCATGAAACGCCCGGTAGTAGACATTCAGGTCCTCTATCTCGAAGATCGCGGATGCGCCCACCGGGTGCTCCCGATCCACGGAAGGGCCGGACGTTACCGCATCCTTTACCACGGTGTAAGGCGATTCCATGCGGGTTGACATATATTCTCCTTGATCAATGGGTGTCGTTCGGCTTCCGGGTTGTTCACCGTATCCTGCGCCGTTCCAAAGCATCGCGAGCCAGGATGGTGCCTGCGTTCACCACCAATAAAATTACCAGCAACGCCACGATGGCGGCCGCCGTCAGCGCTACGTACTCCGTTTGCGGCTGCCGCGACCAGTTGTAAATGATGATCGGCAGGGCGGTGTACTTCTCCGCTGCCACCAGCGAGGTGAGTGGAGTCCCCTCGGGCGCGGCAAAGAACGTTGAGAGCACGGCCCCCGCCAAGAGCAACGGAGCTGACTCTCCGAACGCTCGCGCCAGGGTCAGCACCGAACCGGTGAAGATGGCGGGACTGGCGACCGGCAGAACGTGGTGACGGATGGTCTGCCACGGAGTGGCGCCCACCCCGTACGATGCCTCGCGTATAGCCAGGGGGACGGCGCGCAGTGCCTCCTGGGTGGTGATCACCATAATCGACAGCACCAGCATGGAGAGGGTCAGCCCTCCGGCGATCAGGGTCCTCCCGCTGATCTGGCCCACCACTCCCTCCAGGATCAGCTTGACGAACACGGTGAGTCCCAGCAATCCGTAGACGATGGAGGGGACCCCGGCCAGGTTGCGGATGTTGGCCACCAGGATCCTGGTGAGGCGGGTATCCCGGGCGTATTCCTCCAGGTAAATGGCCGCAGCCACTCCCAGCGGGAAGGAGAGTATCACCACGATCACGGTGAGCATCACCGACCCGAATATTCCCTGGATTATCCCCGTCTCCTCGGGACGCGGCGAGAGATCGTTGGTGATCACCGACCATCCCCGCTCTTCCCACACGGGCATCGACTTGGCCACTACGTCCCACAGCAACACCACCAGGATCGCCAGCGAGGCCAGCAACGAAATCAGGAGGGTGAGTGCCACCAGGGGGTTGACGATGCTGATCTTTCGGCCCTCCAACGCCCTCCTCAGCATGTCCTGGGTGACCCCTGTGGCGCCGGAGCCTATGGTGCGGGTTGCCATTCTATTCCTCCACAATCTCTAATACTTCTGGCGGAAGCGCCGCACCAGGCGCTCGCTTCCGATGTTCAGGACCAGTGTCATCAAGAACAGCAGGAGTCCCACAAAGAAGAGGCTCTGGAAGGCCGCCACGCCACCTGCGACCTGGTCGGAACCTATCGCCAGCGAGGCCATGGCGCCGGTCATGGTCTGACCGCCGTTCAAGGGGCTCAACTGCAGGAGAGACCCGCCGGTGGCGCCGGCGGCGATCGCCACCACCATGGTCTCGCCGATCGAGCGGGAGAGACCGAGAATGAGAGCGGCGACAATCCCCGAGAGGGCCGCCGGGAACACCACCCGCAGCGAGGTGTGCCACTTCTTTGCGCCCAGCCCGTAGGAGGCTTCCCGGAGAGCGTTGGGCACCGCCTGCATGGCATCCTCGGAGACCGACGACACCAGGGGAACAATCAGTATCCCCACTCCGATGCCCGCCGCCATCAGGTTCGACTGCTGGGTCGTGTCCCAGATGTTGCGGAGAATGTCGGGAGTGATGAACCGGAGGGCGAAGTAGCCGAGCACCACACTCGGTACACCGGCCAGGATCTCCAAGACCGGCTTGAGCACTCTCCGCACCCAGGGCTTGGCGTACTCGCTCAGGTAGATGGCGGCGCCAAGACCCAGGGGGGTGGCCACGACCATGGCGATGCCGGACACCGCCAGGGTGTGCCACACTATGGTGCGCAGATCAAAACGATCCCGGCGGGGGAACCAGCCATCGGCGAACAGCGACCCCAGTCCTTCCTCCACCTCGGAGGCGATGCTTTGCAGGAAAGCCACCGCCTCCCCAACCAGGCTGAGCACGATGGCCACACTCACCAGGATTGTGAAGACGGCGGCCGACAGAAATACCCTGCGCACGGTGCGCTCATGGCGCAGGCGCCGAGGATCACCGGAGAGGTCCAGTGAACTCTGGGTATCGAGCATGTCTTTTTCCTACCTTACTTTCTCTTTGTTGCCGGCCGAATTCCTACCCGACGGCACCCCATGCGGACATG
>CAYWGY010000264.1:0-2664 GCA_964458055.1 uncultured Acidimicrobiaceae bacterium
CCCAGCGCGAGGACCTGCGAGCCAAGTACGGAGGAGAGGTCGAGCATGTGGTGGCGGTCTTCACCATGCTGGCCGAGGAGGTGAGGCGATACCTCGCCCTCCTGGGCGCCCGGAGCTTGGAGGAGATCGTGGGCCGTTCCGACTTGCTGGCGCCGGTGGATCATCCGCTGGCTTCCAGCCTCGGTCCCCTGCTGGTCAGGTCCGACTCCCGACCCCGGCACCCCGGCTTCCGCCGGTTCCGGATTTCCAAGCTCTCGCGCCGGTTGGCCCAGGAGGCAGAGAAGGTGGTGGAAGAAGGAACTTCAATAGGATTGTCCTATCCCATATCCAACACCGACCGCACGGTGGGTGCTCGGCTCTCGGGCATGGTTACGGAGCGATGGGGAGAGAAGGGACTCCCCGAAGACTCGGTTTCGGTGACCCTTGCGGGGACCGCCGGACAGAGTTTCGGAGCGTGGCTGGCTCCAGGGATTTCCCTCCGACTCGACGGAGTCGCCAACGACTATGTGGGCAAGGGCATGGGTGGAGGCCGGATCGTGGTGGTTCCCCGCCGGAGCGACTCCCACCCCGACGGGGTTCCGCATGCAGGGGGAAACGCCGTGCTGTACGGCGCCACCGGGGGCGCCCTGTTCATGGCGGGGACCGTGGGACAGCGGTTCGCGGTGCGCAACTCGGGAGGGACGGCGGTGGTCGAGGGTTGCTCGGACCACGGATGTGAGTACATGACCGGGGGTAAGGTGGCGATCCTCGGGGCTGTTGGAGGAAACTTCGCCGCCGGGATGACCGGCGGGGTCAGCTACGTGTGGGACCCCGATTTCCGCCTGCACGGGTTTCTTGCCGACACTTCTCCGGCGGTTCGCAGGCCCACCGAGGAGGACAGCGAGGAGATCCGCCGACTCGTCAGTCTCCATCTCCAGCACACCAGGAGTGTGATCGCCGGACGGATACTGGGTTCCTGGCAGCGGGAGGCGGCGCGGTTCTGGGTTCTCGAAGCGGCCCGCCGGGTTCCGCTGGGGCCCACTCAACCGCTGGTGGTTTCTGCGATCGGTGCCTGATTTACTTAACCGCTATTGAGTTTTCACCTCGCAGGTGGTACCATTTGGAGGCAAGGACTTGGCAAGAGAGGTAAGTGGTGGCAACCGTAGATATTGATCTGGGCGCCTACAAACTGGGATGGCATGACTCCGAGGACGACTACGTCTTCAAGCCGCAGAAAGGGCTCTCGGAGGAGATCATCCGGCAGATGTCGGCTATGAAGGAAGAACCGGAGTGGATGCTCTCCTTCCGTTTGAAAGCCTACAAGCGCTTTAACGCCAGGCCGATCCCAACCTGGGGAGGGGGAGGGTTGCTGGACGAGATCAACTTCGACGACATCTACTACTACGTGAAGCCCACCGACCAGCAGGCCGACACCTGGGACATGGTTCCCGAAGAGATCAAGGACACGTACGAGAAGCTGGGGATTCCCGAGGCTGAGCGCAAGTTCCTCGCCGGGGTCACCGCCCAGTACGAATCTGAGGTGGTCTACCACCGCAACCGGGAGGATCTCGAAGAGATGGGTGTGCTGTTCTGCGACATGGACACCGCCGTCAGGGAGTATCCCGACCTGGTCAGGAAGTACTTCGGAACCGTTATCCCTCCCAACGACAACAAGTTCGCGGCGCTCAACTCGGCGGTCTGGTCGGGTGGCTCGTTCATCTATGTTCCTCCCGGCGTACACGTTGAGCAGCCTCTCCAGGCCTATTTCCGGATCAACTCCGAGAACATGGGTCAGTTCGAACGCACCCTGATCATCGTCGACGAAGGCGCCTACTGCCACTACGTGGAAGGCTGCTCGGCGCCCCAGTACACCACCGACTCCCTCCACTCCGCGGTGGTGGAGATCGTGGTGCTACGCGGGGGTCGGTGTCGCTACACCACCATCCAGAACTGGTCGACCAACGTCTTCAACCTGGTCACCAAGCGAGCCGCCGCCTACGCCGATGCCACCATGGAATGGGTCGACGGCAATTTGGGGTCCCGCCTCACAATGAAGTATCCGGCTGTCTGGCTGATGGAGCCGGGAGCGCACGGGGAGGTGTTGTCGATCGCCTTCGCCAACTCCGGGCAGCACCAGGACGCGGGCGCCAAGATGGTACATGTCGCTCCCGACACCACTTCCACCATCGTCTCCAAGTCCATCTCGCGGGCGGGAGGGCGCGCCGGCTACCGGGGTCTGGTGAGAGTTGAACCGGGCGCGGAGCGCTCCAAGAGCTTTGTCCGCTGCGACGCCCTGATCCTCGACGAGGAGTCCCGCTCGGACACCTACCCCTACATGGAGATCGAAGAGAACGATGCCGAGATCGGCCATGAGGCCACCGTCTCCAAGGTCGGAGAGGAGCAGTTGTTCTATCTGATGAGCCGCGGGCTCACCGAGGACCAGGCCACGTCCATGGTCGTCGCCGGATTCATCGAGCCGATCGTGAAGGAACTCCCCATGGAGTACGCGGTGGAGATGAATCGGCTCATCGAGTTGAACATGGCCGAGGCAGGCGCCATCGGCTGACGGATCCGGCGCCGTCCGGTGTTACAAGCAGTTAGGGTCAGCCAGGCCGGCCACCGCGCCTGCCGCTGATGAGATTGAGTATCGCCACGAACAGGGCCGCTCCTATGACGGCCCAGACG
>CAYWGY010000265.1:0-2635 GCA_964458055.1 uncultured Acidimicrobiaceae bacterium
CGGTTTGTACACGCCTACGTGCTCGGCGGTGATGATGTGGCTGAAGGAGACCCCGAGATGTCGATTGGTGCGGGCGAACAGGTCGTTGTCCACATTCGAGATGACCACCAGATCGAACCGTCCGCCCAATCGCTGCAGGGCCTCCACCGTGTCGGGAAAGGGTGGCCAGTCTCCCACGCTTCCTGCAAACCCATCCACCTCATCCTCCGAGGGTCTGAAGCCCAGGCGGGTTCCCATCCTCCGGAGAACTTCCTTCAAGACGTCGGCGTAGCGACCGCCGCCGGATTGCACCTCCGGCTCCAATTCTGCGAACAGTCCCAACAGGGAGGTGTCCGTCACCCTGACCCTGTGGCCGGCAAGCACCGGCTGCAGGTAGCCGACTATTCCCGATCCCCAGTCGACCAGCGTCCCGTAGCAGTCGAAAGTCAACGCGCGGTAGTCCTCTGCCTGCGGACGCTCCGAACCCATGAATCTCCTAATCGCCAGGGTATTCAGGTCGATAGAGCGGCGAGAACCTGTGGGAATGCGGTCTCGGCCAGGGCACGCATCTCGTCATCGCTCCGGTCCTGGATGGGATGGGCGGTGAGAACCCTCCGGGGGTGCATGCCCAGGGCCTCTCCCTGTGTGTCGGCTGCCTGGGAGAAGCGATTGGAAGCCACGAAGACTCCGGCGACGCCGCGGTCTTCGAGATCGACGATGTCGTGCACACTGCACGACGCACACGATCCTCAGTCGGCGAGAGCCTCGACCACGGCTGTGCACTCGGCGGCGATGCGCTGGCGAAGGTCAACTGGAGCCGGTTTGGAGAAGGTGGGCTTGCGGTAGTGGCGCACCTTCACTCCTTTTCCCCTGAACAACTCCTCCAGTCTCTTGATGAACACATCTCCTCTCGGTTTGGAGATGTCGAGCAGAGCCACCGTGGTTGTGGAGAGGTCGGAGATGCGTGGACTCAGTGACCTTTCCGTCGGCGCTCGTTCGCTGGTCGGGTCTAACAGTGCGGTCATCGGGAGTTCCCTTCAACTTTCAATAGCGACAGTGGTCATCTGTGAGTTGGCGGATCCGCCGATCCAACCCGAGATTATGGCGGAGAACATACCGGCGCTGCCCCCGGCGTGGACAAACCAGAGTCCGTCGGGTGGCAACTTGGCCACCCCCTCACCCGAAGCGGTTACAGCGGGCGGCATCCCCTCGGCCACCCCGCCGGCGCCGGCCGCCAGTTCGGCTCCGGGAATGGTGAGGTGAGAGTAGATCTCTCGACGCAGCCGCTCCTTGGACCATCCCGCATTGCGGAAGGTCCGGGCGTGCTCGGGAGTGATCACCATGATGGCGCCCGCCACTCCGGCCAGTTTCGGGTGGGCAATCATCCGCAACTGCAGGGCGAAGCTCTTGGCCAGAGACTCGGGGCTCCGGGATAGCTGGTCCACTATCTCGATCGGCCCGTGCCCTGCGTAAAGGGTGACGGTGGACTCCTCGGGCGAGAACCCCCGCTCCACCGACAGAGGCGCCCATGGAGAACCCTCCTCATCCTCGGGAAAGCAGAAGGAGAGCTTCCCCGGACTTCCCAGCACCGCCCGGTCCACCCCACCGGGGTGGGCGCCCCCCACGTTCCGCACCACCAGGTTCAGGGCCCGGCCGATGGTCATGTTGGCCCGGTTGCCCGGACCGAGGGCGTTTATTCCCGAGTTCATTCCGATCCGCCGGCGGATGGGGCCGTTGACCACCATGACCGGTCCCGTGAAATAGGTGGTGGCCGAGACGCCGTGGATGTTGAACTCGCTAGTCGACGCCGCTCTGACCGCCGCCAGTACCACCGGCAGGTACTCCGGCAGGCACCCCGCCATCACCGCGTTGATCGCCACCTTCTCCACGGTGCATTCGGCCAGGTCGGGAGCGAGGACGCAGATGACCTCATCCGGTGAGAGAGAAGTACCCCCCAGCATTCTCGCCACCCGGTCCTCGGTGGGTGGAATCACGGGAAGGCCGTCGGTCCAGCCGCGGGCGAAAGCCGCCTCGATGGGGTCTTCGGTACTTCCCAACTCGACCCGTCGGGATGACAACCGGTGGGGGGAGTGCCTCGCGAGGAGACGCTGGTGGACATCGGGGAGCATGGTGTCCGAGCCGCATCCCGGCCGTTGTTCCGGAAGGCCCATCCCCAGACCGCCGACTCCCGCCACCCGCTCCCACCCGCTCCTCAGCCAACCGGCCTGCCGGTCGACCACCCTTCCCCGTTCAATCCGGTAGAGGGTTGGGGTGGTCTCGGTCTGCAGGCGCCAGGAGATGTCCAGTTCCCGGTCGTGGATCACGTCGAGACCCGGCGGAAAGTCGTGGCGATCCTGTGTCACGACCGCCAATGGCTGGTCCCCGGCGATCAACTGTTCCAGCACGGGAACGGTCAGGTGACAGGTCTCGCAATCATCTTTCACCACCACCACCAGACCATCGGTGACCGGCAGTGGCTCGGCATCCGGCTTGCTACTCAAAGTGGCCCTCCGTCGTGGGCGATGCGTGCAGGTCAGGTCGGAACTGGTTCCCGCCCACCAAGCATACGACAGGATAGTGGGGGGTCCGGGCGGGGCTGTGGGTCGCTCAGGAACCCAGAACGCAGGTGGCGTACTCATACGGCGCCTGGATCCGT
>CAYWGY010000266.1:0-2630 GCA_964458055.1 uncultured Acidimicrobiaceae bacterium
CTCAACCAACTCCTGGTTGAACTGGACGGCTTCGACACCAACACCGGGGTGATTGTGATCGCGGCCACCAACCGCCCCGACATCCTGGATCCAGCCCTGCTGCGGCCCGGTCGCTTCGATCGCCAGATCGTCATCGACTCTCCCGACATCAAGGGAAGGGAGGCCATCTTGGAGGTCCACTCCCGCGGCAAGCCCCTAAAGCCCGAGGTGGATCTGGAAGTCCTGGCGCGTCGCACCCCCGGGTTCACGGGCGCCGACCTCGCCAACCTGATCAACGAGGCTACCCTGCTGGCCGCCCGCCACAAGAAGGAACAGGTGGGAATGGACGAGCTGGAGGAAGCCATCGACCGGGTGATCGCAGGCCCGGAACGGAAGGCCCGGATCATGTCGGAGGACGAGAAACGGCTGATCGCATACCATGAGACCGGCCATGCGCTCGTGGGCTGGGCGCTTCCCATGGCTGACCCGGTCCACAAGGTGACCATCGTGGCTCGGGGTCGATCGCTGGGTCACACCCTGGCTCTCCCCACCCGGGACAAATATGTGGTAAAGCGTTCGGAATTCCTGGACCAACTGGCGATGCTGCTCGGGGGGAGAAGTGCGGAAGAGCTGATCTACGCCGACCCAACCACCGGCTCTGCCAATGACATCGAGAAGGCCACTGCCCTTGCCCGCCGGATGGTGATGGAATACGGCATGAGCGACGAGTTGGGCCCGATGCAATACGGCAAGCATGCGGGCGAAGTGTTCCTGGGCCGCGACTACACCCGCCAACCCGACTACTCGGACGAGTTGGCCGCCGACATCGACTCCGAGGTGCGCAAGCTCATCAGGGTCGCCCACGCCGAAGCCCGCCAGATCCTCGAGGCACACCGTCCTGCTCTCGAGCGGATGGTGGAAGCTCTGCTGGAAGACGAAACCCTGGACGTCGAGCAGATCGCAGAGGTCCTGCACGACGTACCCAAGTGGCAAGCCACCGACACCCACGAGATGCGCCTGCTGCCACCCCCCGGGTTGAACGGGGGGGATCCCGGCAGGGACCGGGTGGCCGCCGCAACCCGGAACGACCCTCCCCACCCCTCGTAGCCGAACTGTGCGGGCAGGCATCCTAGAACCCAGGGGTTTCCGGTGGATCATCGCTTCCCGCCTGGCGGTTAGCGAGCGGCTGGGCGGCCAGGGCATCGCCCACCGGAAAGTGCGCCGTGAACAGGAAGTCCTCTGGCTCCAGAAGAAGGCGGCCATCACCGATGTGGTGAGCCTCCTACCCTACAACCAGAACATAAAGGTGTACCGGGATTCGGGCCTCGGGGCCCACCAGGTCCCCATCAGCGATGACGTGGAGCACGAGGAGCGCCACAGCCTCTACGACCGACTCAGGGAGTTGCTGGCCAATCCTGAAACCAGGGTCCTGGTACACAAGGATGTGATTGATGAGAATCTGGCCGGATTGATGAGCGGTTTTCTGGTCTATACCGGGCTGATCCCCGACCCGGTCCAGGCTGTGACGATCATCGAGCGAATCCTCGGGCGTCCCATCGGCGCCAAGGGACGATCCCTGGTTCCCAGCTACCCCAGCGGAGAGTGAAGCGCCCCCTCGGCTTGGCGGTGGTTGGACCGGGCAGAGCAGGCGGCGCCATCGCCATCGCCGCCATGGAGGTGGGCCACAGGGTGGAGACGGTTCCCGGCCCTTCCGGCTCCGTCCCTGCCGAACTGGCCGACACCATTGTGCCGGACATTGGTGCGCTGTCCGCCTGCGACCTCGTGTTGGTGGCCACGCCCGACGACATGATCGAGGAGGTTGCTAACCGGGTTGCCCTGCATTCGCCTTCCGTCCGGGTTGCAGCCCATCTTTCCGGATTCGGTTCCATAGACCGGCTGGCATCCCTGGAGAGGATGGGAGTGGAGGTGGGATGCCTTCATCCGCTCCAAACCCTCCCAACGCCCCGGCGGGGGGCTCAGGCTCTTCGCGGATCGGCCGCGGCCGTGACTGCCCGTACCGACAGGGCGGCGCTACTGCTGCATGACTTCGCCCACAGCCTGGGCATCTCCACTTTCGACCTGGAGGACCGTCACAAGCCGCTCTACCATGCCGGCGCCGCCACCGTGGCGCTGGGCGTGCCCATTGCCTTGGGCGTTGCTGCCGATCTGTTGGCGGCGGCGGGTGTGTCTTTGGACCAGGCGAGGGGCCTGGCCTCCCAGGTGGTGGAAAACTGTTTTCTGCTTGGTCCCGACCGGGCGCTCACGGGTCCGGTGTTACGCGGTGACCGCGGCACCATAGAGGGTCACCTGCGGGCCGCCGAGGAGGTGTCGGAGAATCTTGCCCGCCAGTACCGGATGCTGGGCCTGACTGCCGCCGCTCGGCGAGGAGCCGGAGAGAGTTCCCGACGGTTGTTGGCTGCCCTTGGAGAGCGTCCAGCGCCATGAGGGTGGTGTCTACCTTCGAAGCCGCCCGGTGGGCTGTCGCCGAGGAACTTGCGGGCACCGGTACGGCGGGGGATTCCCGCGAGGTCGGCCTGGTTCCCACCATGGGGTACCTCCACGAAGGACATCTGTCACTGATATCGCAGGCCCGCCGGGAGTGCCGCCTGGTCTTGATGTCGCTGTACGTCAACCCTCGCCAGTTCAATCGG
>CAYWGY010000267.1:0-2609 GCA_964458055.1 uncultured Acidimicrobiaceae bacterium
GACGGGTCCGTTGCTCTGCCTGAGGTTGCTGAGCGCTTCCCACCCGACCTTCACAAACGTCTCTATGCCGAGATGACAGCGGGACGGGCCTGTGACCGGCGGATGATGGCTCTTCAGCGGCAGGGAAGGATGGGCACCTTCGCTCCCATGGAGGGACAGGAGGCGATCAGCGTAGGGTCGGCGATGGCTTTGTCCCCCGAGGATTGGATCTTCCCGTCCTACCGGGAGCACGCCGCGGTGCTCAAGAGGGGACTGGGGCTCCGAACTCTCATGGAGTTCTACCGGGGGCACGGTTATGCCAACTGGGATGTCCGCGGGCTGGGTATCGGCCTGTACACGATTCCGATCTCCACGCATCTCCCCCATGCGGTGGGTAGGGCCTACTACGCCCGACTGCGGGGCGACCCGGGCGTAACCGCCGTCTACTTCGGAGACGGGGGGACCTCGGCATCCGATTTCCACTCCGGGATGAACTTCGCCAGCGTGTGGAAGTTGCCGGTGCTCTTCATCTGCTCCAACAACCAGTACGCCATCTCGTTGCCGTTCCACATGCAGACGGGGTCGGAGACCATCTCCCAAAAGGCCCTGGCCTATGGCATGAGAGGCGTGCGGGTGGACGGCATGGATGCCCTGGCAGTTCATTCGGCGGTTTCCGAGGCCGCCGAGAGGGCTCGAGAAGGCCAGGGCCCCACTCTCATCGAGGCAGTCACCTATCGCTTCGGCCCTCATGCCACCGCCGACGATCCCCGCCGCTATCGCTCGCCTGACGAGGAGAAGTCATGGAGAGCCCGTGACCCGCTGATCCGGATGCGGGTCCACCTGGAGAACCTGGGCCTCTGGGACGAACGCCTGGAGGTAGAAGCCGCCGCGGACATGACCGCGGCCATGGACGGGGTCATGGAAGAACTCGAATCCGGGCCTCAGCCGGAAAGACGCCGCGCCGTCACCCAGGTCTACGAGCGGATACCCTCCGGCCTGGCCGGGCAGTTCCGCAGATCCCAGCAGGCTCGCGGACAACCACCCGACGACCTGTCACACCTGACCTGGCGCCTCGGTGAGAGATCGGTACCCGACCCGGAGCCTTCGGAGAACTGGAACATGGCCCAGGCCATCAACGGGGCTCTCACCGAGGCCATGGACCGGTACCCGGAGGCGATCATCATGGGAGAGGATGTCGGGCGGACCGGAGGTGTGTTCCGCATAACCGAGGACCTGCAGATCAAGTACGGTGAGGACCGGGTGATCGACACCCCGCTATGCGAGACGGGCATCGTCGGCACCGCCATCGGAATGGCGATCGCCGGCGCCCGGCCCATCGTCGAGATCCAGTTCGATGGTTTCATCTACAACTGCTTCGAACAGATCGCCACCCATCTTTCCCGCATGCGCTACCGCACCCAGGGAGGCTTGGACCTGCCGATGGTGATCCGCTTCCCCAACGGCGGCGGGATCAACGCCCACGAGTTCCACAACGAGAGTCCCGAGGCGCTCTTCTGCCACCTCCCCGGCATGGTGGTGATCTGTCCATCCACCCCCACCGACGCCAAGGGACTTCTGGCGGCGGCGATCGACTCACCCGATCCGGTGGTTTTCGCCGAGCCCAAGGTCCTTTACCGTGCGGGCCGGGAGTCGGTCCCCAGCCGCCACTACACCATACCTATCGGCCGGGCCGCCACCCGCAGGAAGGGCAACGATGTCACCGTGGTCACCTACGGAGGCATGGTGCCGGTGGCTCTGAAGGCCGCCGAACAACTCGCTGGAGAGGCCTCTGTGGAAGTTATAGACCTGCGCACCCTTTACCCATGGGACACCGAGGCCGTGCTCTCCTCCGTCACCCGCACGGGGCGCTTGGTGGTTGTTCAGGAGCCCCCGCACACCTCCGGAATGGCAGCCGAGATCGCCGCCACCGTGGCTGAGGAGGCGATCTACGACCTGGCCGCGCCGGTGGTCCGGGTAACCGGATTCGACGCTCCTCTCCCCCCCTTCGCCTTCGAGGCCTACGGCGTCCTCGATGTGGCCGATGTAACCGCCGGCGTCATGCGAACTCTGGCTGAATGAGAGAACGGCCGGTCGTCACTGTATTCGGCTCGTCCGCGCTGAAACCGGACCAGCCCGAGTACGCCGAGTATCGACAGATGGGACTGACCCTGGCCCGGGCCGGCGCCAGGGTGGCCACCGGAGGATACGGAGGGGTTATGGAAGCGGTCTCCCGGGGCGCCGCCGAAGGAGGAACAGAGGTGATTGGCGTTACCGCCCCTCACCTTTTCTCCCACCGGGCCGGACCCAACCACTTTGTCCGCACCGAGATACCCGCCCACGACATATTCGAACGGGACCGGTACCTGCTGGATTTGGCTTCAGCCAGCATCACGCTGCCAGGTAGCATCGGTACCATAGTCGAATTCTGCGAGGTTTGGCGGGAAGCATCCCTATCCGAAGCGCGGTTGCGAAAGCCCCATGTGGCGGTGGGAGAGAGTTTTCTAGGTTTGGCTGAGATGATGATCGAAAGGTTTGGCGTCGACCCGGCGTTGATGATCTGCGTGCCCACGGCCGCCGACGCTGCACGAATCGTGGTGGAGCGCCTCGGTCTGGAGAGCGGACTTGAGTGA
>CAYWGY010000268.1:0-2540 GCA_964458055.1 uncultured Acidimicrobiaceae bacterium
CCACCATCCCATCCTGGCGGACACTGAATTATTCAACCGGACTCACACTATGCAGCCGAGGTGGTCAGGGAGAAATATCTGCCTGGATTACGCCAGGAACTTCCCCACACCCGACTGGTGGCGGTTGAAGAATTCAGTGTCCGCCAGGATGGGATGGTGGTCATCACCGCCAAACTTGTAGTGGAGAGCCCCTCGCAGAAGGGCATCGTGATAGGCAAGGGGGGCGCCCGTCTCAAGGATGCGGGTTCGGCAGCCCGCCGGGAGTTGGAGGCATTCTTCGGGGCAAGGGTGTACCTGGATCTTCGGGTGGTGGTGGAGAAGAAATGGCAGGCCAGTTCCATTTTGCTGGACCGCTTTGGGTTCTGAAAAGACCGATCATCGAATCGGAGGGGATGGCGGCAAGGGGCCGAACTGATGATGGGCGGGGCAGCCTTTGCCGGGTGCATTCTGAGTTTTGAAGGGAACCGGACAGGTCTTACGCTAAAGCGAAAGACATCGTTCTAGTCTGTTGTAGTCTCTACCACCATGAAGAAGATAATGGCAGCCAACCGGGGCGAGATCGCCATCCGGATCATGCGCGCTGCAACAGAGTTGGGCCTGAGGACGGCCACAATCTACTCAAACGAGGACCGTTTCAGCCTCCACCGGTTCAAGGCTGACGAGGCTTACGAGGTGGGAAGGGATAAGGGACCGGTGGCGGCGTATCTTGACGTTGACGGGATTATCGCCCTGGCGAAGGACCGGGGGGTCGACGCCATCCATCCCGGATACGGGTTCCTGTCGGAGAACAGCCGGTTCTCCCGGGCTTGTGCCGAGGCAGGAATCACCTTCGTGGGCCCGCCTCCCGAGTTGCTGGAGGCCCTTGGAGACAAGACCGCGGCAAGGAGCCTCGCCAACAGCGCAGGCGTCCCCACCGTCCCTGGCACAGGGCTCGCTCCTGAGGATCCCCAAGAGATTCTTCGCAGTGCCGAGTCGGTGGGTTACCCCCTGATCGTGAAGGCGTCATTCGGGGGCGGCGGACGCGGCATGCGTGTGGTCAACCGGCCGGAAGAACTGCTGGGAAGGCTGGAGGAGGCGAGGGGTGAGGCCCAGCGTACATTCGGAGACGGTTCGGTGTTCTTGGAACGCTACGTCGCCCGGGCCCGCCACATCGAGGTGCAGATCCTGGCGGACATCCATGGCTCGGTCGTGCACCTGTGGGAGCGGGACTGTTCGGTGCAGAGGCGCCACCAGAAGGTGGTCGAATTGGCCCCCGCACCCAATCTCAGTGAAGAACTCCGCCACGAGATATGCGCGGCGGCGATCCGGGTAGCCCGGACCACCGGCTACGTCAATGCCGGCACCGTCGAGTTCCTCATCGACGCCGACACAGGTGAGTACTTCTTCATAGAGGTAAACCCCCGCATACAGGTGGAGCACACGGTGTCGGAGTTGGTTACCGGCGTGGACCTCGTGCGTTCCCAGATTCTTGTGGCCCAGGGTTACCGGCTCCACGAGGCCCCCATCTCCATTCCTCCCCAGGACGAGATTCCCAGGAGGGGGACGGCCATCCAGTGCCGGATCACCACCGAGGACCCCGAGAATGACTTCTCTCCCGACTACGGACGCCTGCAAACCTACAGGAGCCCCGGAGGGATGGGAATCCGCCTGGATGGGACTGCGTACGCGGGAGCGGTGCTCAGCCCCTTCTACGACTCGTTGCTGGTCAAGCTAACCGCCTGGGACTCGAACCTTCCCGATGCCTGCACCCGGGCCGACCGGGCACTCCAGGAGTTCCGCATCCGGGGCGTGGAGACCAACATCCAGTTTTTGCGCAACGTAATCAACCACCCGGAGTTCCAGAGCGGATCCGTGACGACCCACTTCCTGGAAGAGACGCCCGAACTCTTCGAAATCCAGCCTCCCCGTGACCGGGCCAACCGTCTGCTCGGCTATATCGGCGACACGATTCTCAATGGCAACCCCACGGTTGCCGGCAAGGAACACCCGAAGAATCTGGCGGAGCCTCCCTTGGTTCCGGTAGACATGAGCGTTCCCCCTCCGCCGGGCTCCCGGGATCTCTTGCTCGACCTGGGACCCGACAAGTTTGCCGAGTGGGTCTGGGACCAGGAGCGTCTGCTGGTGACCGACACCACCTTCCGTGACGCACACCAATCGCTCCTGGCCACCAGGGTGCGCACCTATGATCTCCTCGGGACCGCAGGTGCGGTTGCCAGGCGACTCCCCAACCTGTTCAGTCTCGAGATGTGGGGAGGCGCCACTTTTGACGCCGCTCTCCGCTTTCTCTTTGAGGACCCGTGGGAACGCTTGAGTCTCCTGCGGGATGCTGTTCCCAACATTTGCTTCCAGATGCTCCTACGAGCGTCGAACGCGGTCGGTTACACCAGCTACCCCGACAATGTCGTCCGCGAGTTCGTTGTGGAGTCTGCCCGCCAGGGCATCGATGTATTCCGCGTATTCGATTCCCTCAACGACGTGCGCAACATGGAGGTGGCGATCGACGCGGTGCGGAGCACCCATGCCATATGCGAGGCCGCCAT
>CAYWGY010000269.1:0-2503 GCA_964458055.1 uncultured Acidimicrobiaceae bacterium
CCAATGCCAGACTCACCGCCCTCAGCATGGTCCCGTCCCCACCGGTGGCGATAACCATGTCCAAGGGGAGGTCGGAAGATAGATCGACCCCGTCCCTCCCGTCCACCCAAACCTCCCAACCGCGACCCTGCGCCTCGGCCACCAACCTGTCGGTGAACGCAAGGGCCATCTCCCGAACCCGGTTGGGCACTACTCCTATTCGCACGGTTCCTCCCAACCTCCCACCTCGGGGCTTCCCTTGACCGACCAGATGAAAAACTCCCGATTTCCCGATTTGGCGCCCCGAATCGGTGAGGTCACAACGCGGCGGGGACCCAGACCCACCTCGCCGAGGCAAGTCCCCACCTTGCGAATCACTTGCGCATGGACCACGGGATCCTTCACCACCCCCTTCTTCCCCACCAGCCGGCGTCCCGCCTCGAACTGGGGCTTCACCAGCGTCAAACAGTCCGCTCCCTCCTCGGCCAGAACGCTCAGCCGATCAGCCACAGTACACAACGAGATAAAGGATAGGTCGGCCACCAACACTTCGAACAACCCCAGATCGGACGAATCCACATGACGGAAGTTGGTCCGGTCCCTCACCTCCACCCGGGGATCTCCGGCCAGGCGGGGATGCAACTGGCCGTATCCCACGTCCAGAGCGGTCACCCGACTCGCCCCCCGCCGCAGCAGAACATCGGTGAATCCCCCCGTCGACGCTCCCACATCCAGACAGCGCCTGCCTTCGGCGCTCACCCCCAGGGTCTCGAGAGTGTGTTCAAGCTTCTCACCGCCACGGGAAACAAACCTCGGGATGGAGGGATTCAAGAAGACGGGAGTGTCCCTGCCGGTCAGGGTGGCGGGTCGGGGTGTGATGACTCCATCGACCCTTACCTCACCGGCCGTTATCAAACGCCGGGCTTCGGTACGACTGCGGACCATTCCTCTCTCCACCATCTCCTGGTCGAGTCGTCGCCGTTTCAGTCTCCTTCCCCTTCCTCTCCGTCCAGCAGGTCCTCCAAGAGATCGGCCAGCCGCACGGCTGGCGCCAGAGCATCGGCCGCCTGTGCCCTCTCCAGTTCGCCCAGGGTGCGGCGCGCCTCTTCCAAGCGGGGATCGCTTTGGGAGGCGGCGCTGTCCCCGGAACCGCCCACCGGCAGGGGTCTGTCCTTCATCTCCCTGATTATGGCAAGCGCCCCTCCTTGTCACAGCCCCGAAAAGTCACTCCTCCCCGGGAGACCACCACAAAGTGGCGAACGATCGAGGGCCTTCGGCCACATAGAGTCGGTCTCCCCTGGCCTCCACATGATCCTCGAGCAGGGGCCGGAGTTCAGCCCTTCTCTTCGGAGGCACCACGACCCTCCTCCCGTAGTAGGCCAGCATCTCCTCCCAACTGAGAAACCACAGGTCGGGAGCCCGTTCCCACCTCACTACTCCCACCTCCGCGCCCAGTTCGGCCAGGATGATCTCCACCAAGTCCTCTACCGAGGGGCCCTCTGGTCTGTCGAGGTCGTGTATGGCCCGGTAGAGATAGTTCATGGTGGTCCAGGGATGGCGGGCAGTCATCTCCACCACCACTCCCTCGCGGGCGTGGCGATGCATGGCCCGGAGGAAGGGGACGATGTTCGCCACGTCGTAAACCACATGGCTCGACAACACCACGTCGGCGGCCGGCAGCGACTCGCCGGCCTCCGGCCAGGCGCCCACCGCCACCTGCACTTCCAGCCCTTCCGACGCCGACTCCTCTCGCAGGCCCGCCGCCATTCCCGGGTTCTTCTCCACCGCGGTGACCCGGTGTCCCATCCGCGCATAGGGCAGGCAACTGCGCCCGGTACCGGCGCCCACGTCTATCAACGCCCCGCTCCCGCCCAGCATGTGAGAGACCAGCGAAGTGGTGGGAGTGTCTTCCCTGCGGGCTCGGCTCTCCTGGGTGCGCCGCTTCCACAACTCGGCCGGCCATCCGTAGGGGGACTCGTCCACCCGGGCCAGGAGATGTTCGGGTATGGCCCAAGACTCCAACTCCGCTTTCCACCGAGCCGCCGGAGAAGTGGAAGAAGCCATGCTATTCCTGGACCGGACTCTCCCCGCAACCGACGAACAGATCGTCCTCGCGGTGGGGGCACTCCACCCGGCTGAACACCCGCAGGAACGTCTCCCTCCCCACCATCTCGGGCAGCAATTCCTCCGGAACGGTCATCCAGGACCAGTCTGAGGGGACCTGGCTGCGATGAGCGTGGAGTGCTGCCACCTTGGTGGCCACCCGATCGCGCACGTCTACGGAGCAGTTGACATCTTCGTCGGGAGTGCCGGCAAAACGGGCCTGTTCGAATTCCTCCCGGGTCATCTCCCCGCGTTGCAGTCGAATCCTGGCGTAGTTGACGATCCTGCTCCTCGGCCACACCGACCAGTAGAGCTTGAGAGGCTCCCACAACGCTTCGCCGTCCTCAAGCGGGAAACGTCCCAGATCGGAGGCGCCGAAGAAAGCGGCGGTGCCCACGCGGTGAACATTGATGTGGTCGGG
>CAYWGY010000270.1:0-2498 GCA_964458055.1 uncultured Acidimicrobiaceae bacterium
CCATCCTCTCTCCCATCTGGCGGATGCGGAAATTGTCGCTGCGCAGTTCCGGCAGGTAGCGCCGCCTATTGAAGAGCGTGGTGGTGTAGCCTTTGCGCCGCGCCTCAAGCACCATTCCGTCCATGAAGGCCTTGACGGCGGGGAACTGAGCGAAATAGGACTCTATGTGCTCGGCGGCCTCCTCCCGGGAGATGTCCAGACGCTGGGAAGTTGATGGTCTTGGCTCGCCTCCTCATGTCCGACGTCACCTGGGTGACATCGACTTCGAACACCCGGGCGGCGGTGGCGGTGTGGATGTCGACATCGGAGAGAAAGGCCTCGACCAGGGAGGCGTCGCGGCTCATATGGGATAGAACCCGCAGTTCTATTTGGGAATAGTCGGCCACCACGAGCAGTCGTCCGGGTCCTGCTACGAAAGCTCTCCTGACCGTTCTCCCCACTTCGCTTCGGATGGGAATGGTTTGCAGATTCGGGTTCTCCGAAGAAACACGACCGGTTGCCGTTCCCATCTGGTTGAAACGAGTGTGGATGCGTCCATTGTTATCAATCAGCGAGATGTAACCATCTACATGTGATGACCGTATCTTCTCCAACTGGCGGAATTCCAGCAAAAGCGTCACCAGCGGATGATCAAGTTTGCCGAGCACAGAGGCATCCGTGGACGGCTTTCCGGTGGCGGTCTTCTTGATCACCGGAAGGCCGAGTTTGTCGAAAAGAACATGGCGTAGTTGCAGGGTGGAATTGACATTGAAGGTTCCGCCCGCGTGCTCGAATATGCGCTGTTCCAACCCGGAGATATCTGATCGAAGTTGTTCGCTCAACCCGAGCAGGTACTTCCTGTCCACGCCGATGCCCGCAGCCTCCATCTCGGCCAGCACCGCCACCAGCGGAAGTTCCACCTCCAGGAACAATTCGAGCATCTCCCGCCGGGCCAGTTCCCTGTGAAGAGGATCCACAAGGCGGGAGATTGCCTCCACCCGCCTGCCCATCTGTTCGAACCGGGGCATGGGATCGAATACCAGACTTCCCTGGGCCGGACGGTCGTCGTCGGCCTCATCGGCCAGGGTCAGCCCGATCATCTGAGCGGCCAGTTCATCCAGTTGGTAGCGACCTGTGGCAGGGTTGACCACATAAGCCGCCAGGGCGGTGTCGAAAGCCAGACCCTCCAGTTGCATCTCCCGGTCCTCCAACCACCTCATCAGGGGCTTGGCGTCATGAGTCACCTTGGGTCGCCCGGAGTCGGAAAGAGCTTCTGCCAACCCGTCCAACAGGTCTGCGGGAACGAGCGCAATCCGGTTCTCGTCCTCGCGGATCGCCAGCCCGAGGAAGTGCTCGTCCTCCACCAAATCCAGGACGAATTCCTCGAGTTCTCCCAGGGCAGACACTGCCTGGGTCGTCCTGAGGACCCGGGTCTCCACTTCCAGGGTGTCCGGGTGGGTCTCTGCTCCTCCCACCTGCACTCCCTGCAGATCATTCCAGAGGCTGAAGAACTCCAGGGAGGTTATGAGATCCCTCACCCTGGCTACGTCCCAGGGTCGGCGGGTCAAGTCGGGGATGGTGACATCCAACTCGAGGTCGGACCGCAGGGTCATGATCTGTCGGTTCATCAGAACGCGGTCATGGCTGGCGGCCAGGTTGGAGCGAAGTTTCGGCGTCAAACGGTCAAGGTTCTCATAGATTGCCTCTATTCCCCCGTACTGTTTGATCAGGCGGGCCGCCGTCTTGTCTCCCACCCCTGGGACGCCGGGAAGGTTGTCGGAGTTGTCTCCTCTCAGCGCCGCCACCTCCACGTAACGGTCGGGCGGAACGGAGTAACGCTCCTCCACCCATTCGGGGGTGACTTTGACCGTGTCGGAGACTCCCCTCCGGGTGTAGATGACCCGGAAATCGTTGTCGATCAACTGGAACACATCCCGATCACCGGTGACCGCCAGCACCTGCCATCCCTCGGAGGCGGCCTGCCGTCCCAGGGATGCGATCAGATCGTCCGCCTCGAAGCCCTCCATGCTTAGTTGGGGCACCTCCAAAGCCTCCAACAGTTCCTGCAGCAGCGGGACCTGGGGGCGGAATAGATCGGGAGTGCGTGCCCGTTGTGCCTTGTACTCGGGGTAGAGATCGAGCCGGAAGGTCTGGCGCGAGACGTCCCAGACAACGGCCAGCGCGTCGGGGTTCTCATCGGACAGCAATCTGATGAGCATGCGGATGAAGCCGAAGACCGCGTTGGTCACCTGTCCCGAGGAAGTGGCGAGGTCTTTGGGAAGGGCGTAGAACGCCCGGTAGGCGATGGAGTGTCCGTCGATCAGTGCCAGGGTGGACATCAGAACACGTCCTCGTAGGTTCCCAGGCGGTCGAGCAGGCGGTCCCTCCTCGCCAGGAGCGCCTCTCGCCGGGCATCGATATCATCAAGGGCCTTTTCGAATCTGTGCACGTCAGCCAGCGCTCGGTCTGCCTCGTTCCGGTGAAGGTTCGACTCGTACACCGCCGCATCCCGGACGGCA
>CAYWGY010000271.1:0-2486 GCA_964458055.1 uncultured Acidimicrobiaceae bacterium
GGAGACTCGGCTTGCATCACGCCCCCAAGGACGCTGAGTGCAGCCTCGAGGGACTCCATCCACCAGATGACAGCCTCCCTGGCCAGAGGTCTGGAGGTCCGGGGGTTGATCAACGTCCAGTTCGCCGTTCAGGGTGAGGATGTGTACGTGCTGGAGGCGAACCCTCGCGCCTCCCGGACGGTTCCGTTCATATCGAAGGTCGGAGGACTGCCCCTGGCGAAAGTGGCAGCACGGGTGATGATGGGCGCCACCCTGGCCGAACTGAAGGCTGAGGGCATGTATGAAGAAGGGGAGGGACCCCGGATGGTGGGAGTCAAGGAGGCGGTCCTCCCCTGGGATCGATTCCCCACTTCCCATCCCGTTCTGGGTCCGGAGATGAGAGCTACCGGGGAGGTCATGGGCGTGGCAACCCACTGGACGACCGCCTATGGCAAGGCTCTCCTCGGCGCCGGCGACCGGCTGAGGAACTCCGGAGCGGTGCTCATGTTGTTGGCGGAGGTCGATCTGGAACCGGGCGCGGTGATCGTCGAGGAGTTGGCCAGGACGGGCTTGAGTCTGATCGCCGATCATCGAGCGGCTGCCAACTGGGATCACCCCTCCGTGGCTTCGCTGGCCCCCGGTGAACGGGGTCGGAACCAGAGTCTCGAGATGGTCCGATCCGGGGAAGTCGCCATGGTGATCAACACCTACGGAAGCGATGTGTCGCGGTTCGATGGCAGAAAGCTGTACCGGGCTGCCCGGCAGGACGGGATTCCATACATGACCACCCTGGCGGCGGCCAGCGCTGCTTCCGAGATATTGGTCTCCGATCTCACCGCTATAGCGGAGCCGCGCAGCCTTCAAGACTGGTTCGTGTGAGCGGCGTCACCCGGCGAACGCTGGTCCGTTTGGAAGGCCAGGATGCCGAAGGAGCAGTGAGAGCAGCCCAGGAGATGGCCGATGGAGTGGGTGGTTTTGTGGTGGGTACTGACTTGTTGGTGGAACGAGGTCCTATCTTGGTGGCGACCCTGTGCGCCGTGGAGCGGCCGGTCCTGGTTGACATCGGGATTCTCGATAGCGCTCCGGTGGTGGCCAGGGTGGTGGGTGGTCTGGGAAAGCTGGGGGCCCGTTGGGTCAGCGTTTCCGGCTTGTCGGGACACCGGGCGATCGAGTCGGCGGTGGCCGAGGCTGCCGGATTCCCCGGGACGGCAGTGGTGGTGTCGGCTTCTTTACCCGGTTGGGCCGGAAGAGAAGACATGTCCGCAGCCGGGATCAGCGATTCCCCGGGACGCCAGGTTTCCCGAATGACCCGGTTGGCTGAGAGAGCGGGCGCCGGCGGAATCATCTTCCCGGCCCGGGAGTTGGGAGTGGCGGTCCAGGTCTCCGCGAGAGCGCGAGGCGGTTCGAGAGTGGGAAACTCCGGGGGCTTCACCAGGATGGCCGAGGCCACCGGGCGTTTATCCTCAACAGAAGACACGACGCACGAACAGATAGATGCCCATCTTGAGGGAGGCGCTGATTGGGTGATTGTCTCCCAGGGAGTGTCCCTGCGGGGCCCTGAAAGAGCATGATTTGCGGTACCCTGGACCGTTTTGTTAGGGTATGCCGCCTATTGGGGACATTTGATAAGGAATTCCCATCTAGTGGGACGACATCCTGGCCGACAGCCATAATGGACATAGGAGCGACAATGAACCCACCACCGCTAACCCCTGAACAGCGCAGAGAAGCCCTCGCTAAAGCCGCGGCCGTTCGCAGAGCCAGGGCCGAGATCAAGGCCGATCTCAGCGATCGTCGATTGAACGTCTCTGAACTTCTGGACAGGACCGATGACCCCTTGGTGGGCGGGATGAAAGTATCGGCAATGCTGTCCGCACTGCCGGGAATCGGGAAGAAGCGGACCAGTCGCATAATGGAGAGTGTCGGTATTCTCGAGAACCGGCGGCTGAGGGGTTTGGGTAAACGCCAGCGGGAAGCTCTGATCCGGGAGCTTTCCTGAGAAGGCCGCTATGAGGCCTTGACCGAGTTAACGAGCCTGGTCCTGATTGTCTCCGGCCCCTCGGGGGTCGGAAAATCGACAGCGCTTGCCGCCTTGGCCGACCTTCGCAATGTCAGTGTGATCACCTCAATCACAACGCGAAAGCGCCGAGCCAACGAAATTGACGGAGTTGACTATCACTTTGTGGAGGAAGGGCGTTTCCTTGAGATGGTATCCCGGGGCGAATTCCTCGAGTGGGTGCTCTACGACGGGCACTATTACGGGACTCCCCGGGCGGCCGTGGAGAGGGTCGTTGAGAAGGGCGGGGTGGCGGTTCTGGAGATCGAGCGGCAGGGGACGATGGTGGTGAGAGAACTGTTCGAGAACACGGTTGCCGTGCTTCTGCAGCCCCCGCATCCTGGAGAATTGGAGAGGCGGCTGAGATCCCGCGGCGCCACCGACGAGTTCCTGAACAGAAGGCTGGCGCTGGCCAGGGAGGATCCCCAGGATGCTGGAACACTCTACGATG
>CAYWGY010000272.1:0-2475 GCA_964458055.1 uncultured Acidimicrobiaceae bacterium
TATCCCGACGGCCCCGCTCCCTATTTTGCCTTCCACTGCACTGCTGACCCTGCGTCCATGCTGGACCAGTGGAAGGAAATCAAGCGGGCCGTCTCGGACGCCGTCATCGACAACGGAGGCACCATCACTCATCACCACGCCATAGGACGCGACCACCAACCCTGGTATGAAAGACAGCGCCCCGGGCTGTTCGGCCACGCCCTGTCCCGGGCCAAGGAGTATCTGGACCCCAAGGGGATACTCAATCCGGGAGTCCTGGTGTCCCGGTGAATCCGGTCGCGCCCCGCCTTCACGCCGCCGCATCAGTAAATGTCAAGGGCGCCTGTGGCAGACACCCCGTCAGGCGGCCCATCGGGAGCCTGTTAACAGGAGAAAGGGCTCACTGTGGCCGGACCGCCGCTCATAGACTGACAGTCACGTGACGCTCAGCGCTCTTCTTCGTTCCCGGCAGGCCGCCGGTGACCCGATCATGGTGGGGATCGTGGGCGCCGGGCAAATGGGCGAGGGCTTGGCCATCACCATGGAGCGGATGGAGGGGATGAAAGCCGGCGTCATTGTCGACACGGGCAGTGGGCGCTCTGCAGGGATCTACCGCTCGGCCGGGGTGGATGAAGAGGATCTCGTCCGGACCGACGACATCGACACGGCATCGGAGGCGATCACAGAGGGCAAGCGGGTCTACACTACCAACGCCGCCCTGGCCAGCGCACCGCCTTTGGATGTGACGGTGGAGGCCACGGGGATACCGGAGGTTGGCGCCAAGGTCGCGCTTCAGGCGGTCTCGGCGGGTAAGCACATGATGCAGATGAACATCGAGACCGATGCCACCGTCGGGGCGTTGCTCCGCCGCAAGGCGCGAGAAGCCGGCGTTGTCTATTCGCTGTCCGGCGGAGATGAGCCGGGCGCCATCGCCGAGTTGTACGAGTTTGCCACCTTTCTGGGATACGAAGTCGTGAGCGTGGGGAAGGGCAAGAACAACCCGCTCATCCCCACGGCCAATCCCGATACGGTGGCGGAGACAGCCCACCGTCAGATGATGAATCCCAAGATGCTGTCCTCTTTCGTGGACGGCAGCAAGACAATGATGGAGATGACCACCGTCTCCAACGCCTTGGGCTACATGCCCGACCGTCGGGGTATGCATGGCCCCGAGGTGACTCCCGACACCCTGGCGTCAACCTATATTCCCTCTGACGACGGGGGAATCTTCTCGGGTAGGTATCGCGTTGATTACGGCCGGGGAGTCGCTCCGGGGGTCTTTGTGGTCTTCACCACCGATCATCCCAAGCTGGCCCGGGATCTTCAATACCTCAAGGTGGGAGACGGGCCCTACTGGGCCCTCTACCGCCCTTACCATCTCACCAGCCTGGAGACACCTGTCTCTATAGCCAAGGCAGTGCTGTACGGAGAGACGACCCTGGCCACCGACCGGGCGCCTTCCGCCGAGACGGTGACCATTGCCAAGAGGAGGTTGCGGAGCGGCGATTTGATCGACGGCATCGGCGGTTTCTGTGTGTACGGATCGATCGAGAGGGTCGACATCGCCCGCCGAGAGGACCTCCTGCCCCTGGGCTTGGCCACCGGGGCTCGACTCGTCAACGACCTGGAAGCAGGAACTCCCCTCACCTACGCGGATGTCTCCCTGGATGAGTCGTTTACTATCACTTCCCTAAGGCGAGAACAGGACTTGGTGTTCCTGGGAGCGGGCCCGAACGGCTCGCCATAGCCTGAACTAGCAAACCACGGAAACTCCAGGGGGAGAATAGACAGATGGAAATCACAATAGTGGGGGTGGTCGGAGGCGGCCTCATGGGTTCGGGTATCGCCGAGGTGTGCGCCAGGGCCGGAAGCGAGGTGAGAGTGGTGGAAGCCGACGCCGAGCGCGCCGACGCCGCCTACCAGCGTATTGTCGGATCCACGGGAAAGGCCATGGCGAGGGGCAAGATGACCCTGTATGAACAGGAGTCGATACTTGCCAGGGTGACCGTGAGCCACGACATGGCAAGCCTTGCAGACAGCCAGTTGGTGATAGAAGCGGTCTCGGAGGTGGTTGCCCTCAAACTGGGCATCTTCGAACGACTGGACGACTTGGTCGAGGACAGGCAGGCAATTCTGGCTTCCAACACGTCCTCGATTCCCATCGCCCAGTTGGCTGCGGCCACATCCCGTCCGGAGAGGGTGGTCGGGATCCACTTCTTCAACCCCGCTCCGGTGATGAAACTGGTGGAGGTTATCCCGGCCATCGCCACCTCCGAAGAAACTGTCGAGACCGTCAGCGACTACGTGTCTTCCCGTCTGGGCAAGGTCGTGGTGCTCTGCCGGGATCAGGCCGGATTCGTGGTGAACGGCCTCGTCACGCCCTTCCTGATGTCGGCAGTGCGAATGCTCGAATCGGGAGTCGCCACCCGCGAGGACATCGACTCGGCCGTGAAACTGGGTTTGAACCACCCAATGGGGCCCTTCGAGTTGGCCGAC
>CAYWGY010000273.1:0-2433 GCA_964458055.1 uncultured Acidimicrobiaceae bacterium
GACGGCCCTCGCTCCTGAGAGGTTCTACTGCTCTTTGGGGTCCTTGGGAGGTTTAGAGGCTCCTGGTCCCGGTCCCTTTGGCAACTTCGACAGCGACACCTTCTTGTCTGTCGTGTATCCCCCGCGTCCGAGGTACGCCTTTTTTCGGATCCTCTGCCGTTTAGCCTTCACAGGTTGCCTCCCGTGCCGGGTGTGGCTGCTCCCAAGATCAGGTAGCGACGGCGCCGTAGAGGTCGGGGCGGCGGTCGCGGAAGAATCCCCACTCGTTGCGGATCCCGGGCACCACCGAGAAGTCCAGGTCGGCGATGAGGATCTCGTCGTCCTGGTCGCTGGCCTGGTTGATGATCTGTCCCTTGGGGTCCACCCAGACCGATGATCCGTAGAAGTGGGAGTCTGATCCTCCCTGGTCGACGCCGACGCGGTTGACTCCGCCCACGTACATGATGTTGTCCACCGCATGGGCTCGTAGTTCCAACTCCCACAGGTAGCGGCTCATCCCGGTGGTGGCGGTGGGGACCACCATCAACTGCGCGCCCTGCAGCGCAAAGGCGCGCACGCCTTCTGGGAAGTGGCGGTCATAACAGATGTAGACGCAGAACTTGATCCCGAAGGGGGTGTCGAAGGTGACGAACCCGGTGTCGCCGGGTGCGAAGTAATACTTCTCCAGCCCGGTCAGTGTCGGAGTGCTGACCAGGGGAATGTGGCTCTTGCGGTAGATGCCCAGCAACTCACCATCGGTCCCGATCACCGGGGCGGTGTTGAACAGCATCCCTTCGATGGTCTTCTCGTAGATGGGAGCAACCAGGACCACCCCGGTCTCGCGGGCGACCTCCTGCATCCGCTCCGTGGTGGGCCCGGGGATGGGCTCGGCCAACTCGAGGTGGCGGGGATCCATCTCGAAGGGGAAGTAGATCGTGTTGAACAGTTCCTGCAGACAGACGATCTGCGCACCCCGGTCTGCCGCCTGGCGGACCAGTCGCTCTCCCTTGGCGGTGTTGGCCTTCTTGTCGTAGACGGTGGTCATCTGGATCAGTGCGGTTCTGACGGTGGTCATCTCTTGTCCTTCAGGTCAGGTAATCAGGTCGTTGGCGATCAACTCGGACGGGCGGCGCTTGATGAACC
Organism: uncultured Acidimicrobiaceae bacterium; assembly: GCA_964458055.1. Lineage (GTDB taxonomy): Bacteria > Actinomycetota > Acidimicrobiia > Spongiisociales > ZC4RG35 > Bin76. The sequence goes on from CAYWGY010000273.1 coordinate 1,123, forward strand.
GGCCCATGCCTGCCCGGCCGACGAACTTTCCGTCCGAGACCACCGGCTCACCGCGCACCAACACCGTGTCGGGGGCGCCTTGCAGCACCCATCCCTCGTACGGGTTGTAGTCGCAGTTGGTCACCTGGGTCTCGGCGGAGAGGGTGTGCTCCCGCTCGGGGTCGAAGATCACCAGGTCGCCGTCGGATCCCGGTGCTATCTCACCCTTCTGCGGGTAGAGGCCGAACAGTTTGGCGGCGTTGGTGGAGGTGATCTCCACCCAGCGATTGAGTGAGATGCGGTTCTCCTTCACTCCGAAGTGGTAGAGCAGGCTCACCCTCCACTCCACTCCCGGCATCCCGTTGGGGATCTTCGTGAAGTCCCCCCTCCCCAACTCCTTCTGTCCCTTGTAATGGAAGGGTGCGTGGTCGGTGCTGACCATCTGCAGGTCACCCGAAGCCAGCCCCTTCCACAACTTCTCGTGGTGGGAAGTGGGCCGAAGCGGCGGGGAGATGACGTACTTGGAGCCCTGGAAGCCTGGCGAGGCCAGCATGTCGTCGGACAGGAGCAGGTATTGGGGGCAGGTCTCCGCATAGACCGGCAACTCCCGGTGGCGGGCCTGTCCCACTGCCCTCAGTGCCTCCGACGCCGACAGGTGCACGACGTACACGGGGACTCCGGCGATTTCCGCCAGGGCTACGGCGCGAGAGGTTGCCTCCCCCTCGGCGATGGAGGGTCGGGTTGCGGCGTGATAGCGGGGCGCCGTCTGCCCGGCGGCCAGCGCCTGCTGGATGAGGACCTCGATGGCGGGACCGTTCTCGCAGTGGAGCATGATCAGCCCACCGCTGTCGGCGGTCCACTGCAACGCCCGGAAAATCGTCCCGTCATCCAGCATCCAGGCATTGGGGTAGGCCATGAACAGCTTGAAGCTGGCAACACCCTCCTCCATCAGCGCTCCCAACGAAGGCATGTAGGACTGCGGCAGGTCGGTGATGATCTGGTGGAAAGCCCAGTCGACGGCAGCCTTGCCCTCCGACTTGCCGAACCACTCCTCGAGCGACACCCGGGGGTCATCGCCCTGTTTCTGGATGGCGAAGTCGATGATGGTGGTGGTCCCTCCCACCGCGGCCGCCGCCGTGCCGGTGAAGAAGTCATCGGAGATGACGGTGCCGCCCGCCGGAGTGTCCATGTGGGTATGCGGGTCGATCCCTCCGGGGATCACCAGTTTTCCGGAGGCATCCACCGCCCGGTCGGCCGGAAAGTCGCCCAGGTCGCCCAACCTGGTGACCTTCCCGTTCTCGATGAGAATGTCCTCGATTCGGTCTCGGGATG
>CAYWGY010000274.1:0-2399 GCA_964458055.1 uncultured Acidimicrobiaceae bacterium
TGGTCGACGCATGGGACCCGGGCCACGCCAGGGCGGCTTCCGCCGGCACCCACCGTTTGATTCGTTGCACCCATGGGACCGACGAGCTCTACACCCTGTGGAGTAGGGAGGCCCGCCTCCGCTGGATGGAGATGTCCCAGAGGATCGGACGCCGTCTCTATTACGAGTCGGGTGTGGTGATCCTTGCCGCCGAGGGTCACTCCGAGTGGGAGGACGCCACCCAGGTCACCCTCGCGCGGCTCGGGATTCCCTTCTTCACGGTCCCTCCTCGGGAGTTGCCCATCAGATTGCCGGTGGTGAACCCTCGCGGGATCGCCTACGGCTTGTGGGAGCCCGAAGCGGGTTTCATTCTCTCGAAGGACGCTCTGGTGGCGACCGTCGAGCTTTTCCTCTCCGAGGGTGGGGAGTTGGTCCGCGCCCGAGCGCAAACCGATGAATCCGAGTGGCCGACCCTCAACGGCAGGCCGATCCGGGCTGACCTGGTGATCATGGCTTGCGGTGCCTGGATGGGTGACCTGTTTCCCCGCACCCTGCGGAAGCTTCTGACCATCGTACGCCAAGACGTGATCCTGGTGTCCCCACCCGTGGGAGACACCCGCTATGACTGGGAGAACATGCCGGGGTGGATAGATCACGGCTATCCCGCCTACGGCGTTCCCGCGGTAGGGGGCAACGGTTTCAAAGCGGCCTTTGCCTGGCACCATGCCGAGATGGACATCGACCGATCAGACCGGGTAACCGATCCCTCAACGGTGGCCAGATGCCGGCGCTACCTTGCCACCCGCTTTCCCGAACTGGCCGACTCTGTGATCACCGACCAGAAGGTGTGCCAAATCGTCAACACCGCCGACCGCCACTTCATCATCGATCACCACCCCGACCACGAGAACCTGATTCTGGTAACGGGAGGATCGGGACACCTGTTCAAGCATGGGCCCGTCCTGGGAGAGTACGTCGCCGGCCTCGCCCTGGGTCGTCATGGGACGGACACGCGGTTCCGAGTGCGCCGTACGCGAACCGCCGCGACCGCTGCCGACGATCCCCAGTAGGCCGTCCATCCCAAACTCCCGCCGACTGGTGTCACACCCACGGGCCAAGCTCTTGGAACACTGTGAAAAAAGTTATGCGGTCCATGAAAAAAGACCCCTAAGTGGGGAAAACAGCCGAAGCCCAGCTAGATAACCGATCAATGCCCGAGAACGCGAAATCGTCCCGTATGTCGGGAACCTCGATTCTTTACTTTTTCTTAAGCAACCGCCCTCTCAAGCACACGCGCCAGCCCCTATCCCCGACCGGAGGTCCGCTCGCCCATGGCCTATGACCGATTTCCCGAAGACGCCTACCGCGACGAGCCACCACCGGAGAGGGGCCGCGGCCGGGTCGGCCGGGTCCCACCGCACTCCCGGGAGGCGGAGCAGTCGGTGCTCGGGGCCATCCTCCTGAGCCGCGACGCAACAAACAGGGTGATGGAACGGCTCGAAGCCGATGACTTCTATGAACCGGTGCATGGACTGGTGTTCGATGCTGCCCGTAGGTTGTTCAACGAAAGCCGAGCCATCGATGTGCTCACCCTGGCCGAGGAACTCCGCCGGACGGACTCCCTCGAAAAGATCGGCGGCCACGAACGGCTTGCGGACCTGAGCCTGAGCGTTCCCAATATCTCCCACGCCGACCGCTACGCGGCCATCGTGAAGGAACACGCCCAGAGAAGAAGACTGATCGAGGTGAGTCAGCAGGTCACCGACCTGGCCATGAACCTGGACAGGACCACCGACACCGTCATAGACCAGGCCGAACGCATGATGCTCGACGTCAATGACGAGGCGGTGGAGGAGGGGCTGCAACCGGTGAGGTCCCTGATGAGCCGGGTGTTCGACGTCATCGAGAAGCAAGACGACAAGTTGACCGGCCTGCCCACCGGCCTCACGGACCTCGACGAGCAGTTGATGGGCCTCAAGACCGGAACTTTCGTGGTGGTGGCGGGTCGCCCCTCCATGGGAAAGTCGGCATTCGCCCAGACCGTCGCCGCCAACGCAGCCCGAGACAACAAGGTGGTAGCCCTCTTTTCCCTGGAAATGTCGAAGGAGGAGGTCCTCACCCGCCTCCTGTCGATGGTGGGTGAAGTCAATTCCAACCGGATCCGATCAGGTGTGGCGAACGACCAATGGCTATGGGACAAACTCCTGGACGCGGCAGGCAAGATCCACGACTGGAAGCTCTATCTGGATGATGCTGCCGAACCGACGGTGACGGAGATAAGAGCCAAGTGCCGCCGGTTGCGCTATGAGGAGGGCCTCGACCTGGTCATCATCGACTACCTGCAGTTGATGCCGTCCTCGGGCGTCTCATCGTCCCGCAACGCCGAGAACCGCCAGCAGGAGATCGCCGAAGTCTCGCGG
>CAYWGY010000275.1:0-722 GCA_964458055.1 uncultured Acidimicrobiaceae bacterium
GCTGGCGAGCCGGCCAGCACGTCACCCTGCGCTTCCGAATCGGGGGGCGGGAGAGGCGACGCTCCTACTCGATATCCGATTCCCCCTTCGGCGCCGGCCCCCTGCGCATCACCGTGAAGCGAGTGCGCGGAGGGTTGGTCTCCAATCACATCATCCGGCACGTGGTCCCGGGCGGGACCGTCGAGGTCATGGCGCCCTTCGGAGGTTTCTGCATCGATCCGGACCCCCGGAGGCGTCGTACCTATTACTTCTTCGGCGCGGGCAGCGGCATCACGCCCCTGTACTCCATGCTGTGCTCGGTGCTGGTGGCAGAACCGCACTCGGCGGTGTACCTCCTCTATGGCAATACCGATGTCGACACCATCATCTTCGGGGAGGACCTCGCTCGCCTGGAAAGAGAGTGGCGAGGACGTCTGACGGTCCGCCATGTCCTGTCCTCTCCTTCACCGTCGTCCCGAGTCGGATCGTGGCGGAGGGGCAGGATCAACACACGGAACGTGGCCATGTTCATCGATGAGCATGCTCCCTACGCCCAGGACACCCGCTATTACGTTTGCGGCCCCGGTGACATGAACGCCGTAGTCCGGAAAGCCCTGCTCGGCATCGACGTGCCGGAGGAACGGGTGCACACCGAGAGCTACGGAGCTGTCATGCCCCCGGACGACTCGGTCCCGGGTGTTGCGGCAAGTGTGACGGTGAGGCTCAGGGGGACAACCCTGTCC
>CAYWGY010000275.1:732-1875 GCA_964458055.1 uncultured Acidimicrobiaceae bacterium
TGCCGGTCGCCTCCGGGGAGACCGTTCTCCACGCGGTGCGGGGCGCCGGGGCCACGCCCCCGTATTCGTGTGAGTCCGGCGTCTGTGGCGCCTGCCGGGCACGCCTGGAGTCCGGCTCCGTGCACCTGCGCGCACACATGGCGCTCACCAGGGCCGAGATGGCCCGCGGCGTCATTCTCACCTGCCAGGCACTTCCCACCACCCCCCAGATCGCGGTGGACTACGGCTGAAACGGCATTCTGGCATTCCGGCTTCGAGAGGATGTTGCCGTCGGGAAAGCAACCGGTTGCGGGGGAAGACCCGGATCCGATTGGAGAAGGGCGGGGGAGGCACCCACCGGCAGACGCCCGGCGCACCAGGCACCGCCGTCTGTGTGGATCAGGTTGTTGATGGGGAACATCCGAGACAAGGAGACGGGCCGGCTATATGATGCGCCGGTATGGGCGTGGCCTTTTCGAAGAGATGGCAGGGCCTCCCTTCCGTCCGGGAGTCGTTTGAATGCTGAAGGTTGCGGTTCTCACCCGCCGCGGCCTGCTGAGAGTGATCAACCAGGACAGGGTGGTTGTCAACAACACGGTCGTTGCCAGTGAACTGTCCACTACTGCAGTGTTTACCTCGCCTCTACCCGGTCTGGTGGCCGTTCTCGACGGACTGGGCGGCCATCCCGGGGGTGACATCGCCTCGTCTCTGGCAGCTGATGTCATCGCGTCGGGGAGTTCCCGAGTCAAGACCGGAAGGGATATGACCGCGCTCTTGGATGAAGCCAACCGGCACCTGTATCGTGTCATGTTCGCCTATCCCAGCCTGGAGGAAATGGGGACCACCGTTGCCGGCGTCCTGGTGACGGCTGACACGGTGACCGTCTTCCATGTGGGCGATTCGCGGGTGTACTTGCACACCGGTGACGAGATGGTGCAGGCCACGGTCGACGACTCCGAGGATGGGTATATCACCCAGACCCTGGGAGGGTACAGTTCGTTCCAGCCGATGCGCGTTCATACCACCTCCCTCCCACTGGGAGACGGGAGGATTCTGGCGGCGACCGACGGGCTGTTCGGACGCACCGACCGGTCAACGCTGTCGCAGGCCATGGGAGGACCCATCGAGGCCGTCCCCGAGCAGTTGTCGGAGGTGGCGATCAGG
>CAYWGY010000275.1:1885-2374 GCA_964458055.1 uncultured Acidimicrobiaceae bacterium
CGTACTCATACCGAGAAACGTGCCCAGCGCAGTCTTTGTGACCGACAGCACAGGTAACGACTGATCTCTTCCGGATTTGGACTGCAACTCCTTGGTTGTTGCAGAAGTGGAGGCTCGATGAATGCTGTTCAACTCCGGATTCCGGCGAGGCGACTTGACACAAACTGAACTTAGTGCATAAACTGGTTTGCATTACAAACCTAGGAGGTTCGCAATGCAGGGATCAGAAGGTGGAGGAGCCCCTCTCACGCCTGACCAGAGTTTGGGAGTGATCCACACCACCATGGACAGGGCGAGGAGTTCCATGTACCTGGCGGGATCTTCGATGATCCTGCTCCTGTGGGGAGCGCTGACGGCAGTGGCTTATTCATTCGAATACTGGCTCGGGACCTGGGCCACCGATCTGGCGGAGGAGAGCCCGTGGGTGCGCGCTCCCTTCTACGGCGCCTTCATCGTCGTCGGCATCGTGGGTAGCGCCTTGATCGGTAG
>CAYWGY010000276.1:0-2332 GCA_964458055.1 uncultured Acidimicrobiaceae bacterium
CTCCCCCATCTCCGTGCGTACCTTCTCAACCTCCAGACGGACTTCGAACACTCGATCCTTCAAGTCGTCGAATTCCCCCCTTTGATGCCTGACAGGCTTTCCCGGACCTGCCTCAAGGCTCGCTGCCCTCGCCTCCGGTCCGCCCTGCTCCATCCCCGACTGCCTGATCTCGACGCCGGCCATCAGTACCCCCCTTTCCCGGAATTCCCCGGTCGCTTTGAAAGCTCAAGTATATCAAGCCTCGGACGGGATGACCCATCTGTATACATGGTTAGCCATCGTAAAATACCACGGATAAGGGGCCTCCTCCACAGCACCGAGTAAGTCCTCAACCAGGCACACCGGTTCCCGGGCCGGGCTTCCGGGGCCAGCCCTTCCATCTACGGGCTCAGTGCGCCCTTTCGCCAGGCGGTGATGTAGTTCATGCAGAATTCGTCCCGGCCCAACAGGACGTCCTCGGCCAGGCGATAAGGCCCCGAGTCCCGGTCTGCGGCGAACACATCGGAGAGGGGATTCATCACCGGGTCGATGATGCCGCTGTCGGCGCCGGCGTCGACCGCCAGGTTGATGAAGACAGTGTTCATCAACTTGCGGGCCGGGATGCCGAAGGACACGTTGCTCATGCCGCCGGTGATGTTGATCTCGGCTCCGAACCTGCCCCGCAGGGTCCTGATGGCATCCAGAGTGTGCAGCCCGAAACTGCCGTCCACCGATATGGGGAACACCAGGGGGTCCACGAAAATGTCTCTCATCTCTATTCCGGAACCCAGGGCGGCCTCCACCATCCGGGAGGCGTTGTCAGCCCGCTCGGCGGCATCAGAGGGCATGCCCTCCGCCCCGGCGGCGGTCACTATCACCCGGGCTCCGTGTTCCACCGCCAACCGGACAGCCTCGGTCCGTTCCAGGGAAGCCGAGTTGAGCATCGGCCTCCATCCTCCCCCGCCGGCCGCAGTCAGACCGGTCTCGATGACGGAGAGGTCGGAGGAGTCCACCGAGATCGGGAGGTCGGTCAGAGACCGCACGTAACCCACCAGCCAGGCCATCGCCCGGCGCTGCTCCGGGGTCTTGAGAGAGATCTCGTCGACGTTCACATCCAGGTAATGGGCGCCGGCCCTCTCCTGGTCGAGCACGACCCGGCGAAGGTACTCCAGGCCGGTGGGCCCATCGACTCCACCGCTCATAGCCGCCTCCACAGCCAGGGCGATGTGCTTGATCCGACCCTCCCGGTAGGCCTGGGTTCCGCGCATGGAGTCCGATATCGGCAAGAGACCCGGTTCGCCCTCCTCCGAGACAAACGTCACTCCCTCCACTCCCCCCACGGTGGCGAACCGCTTTCCCTTCCGGAGCACGATCCTGGTGGTGTGGACGTTCTCCCCGATGAGCGTGAATCGCTCGGGAATCATGGCGCCACCAACCGGGACATGAGGCCCTGATCGGACAGGACTGCGGGCATCGGTTTCAACTGGCACCCTTCCACGAAGATATCGAAGAAATCCGGGGTGGTCTCCAACTCGATGTGGTTGACCCGTTCCGCCAGCCCTTCAGCCCATCGGCGCTTTCGGGTGGAGAGCAGCAGAGCCCGGGCGCCCTCAACGGCGGCGTTCCCCACTTTCACCACTCTCTCTTCGGCCACCGGGGCGATCAGGCCAATGTCAATTGCGTTGCCCACATCAAGGTAGGTGGCGAAACCTCCCGCCAGATAGAGCCGGTCGACATCGGAAGGCTGAATCCCTGCAGTGCGCATCACTATGAACTGACCGCAATAGTTGGCGGCCTTGGCCTGGGCGAGGTTGCTGACATCCTCCCGTGAGAAGGTTATGCCATGCTCGGGCACCAAATCGACAGAGAACTGCCTCCGATCACGAACGAAAGCGCCCAGTTGGTTCATGAGGCCTTGGCGGCGAAGCTCCGCAAGCGTGTCCACCAGCCCCGAACCGCAGATGCCCACAGGTGGTTCTCCCCCGATGGTCCGGTAGGAGGATGCGGTCCCGTCCGTCCCCAGCCGCATCGACTCTATGGCGCCGTCATAGGCCCGCATGCCGTATGTGACCAGGCCCCCCTCGAATGCCGGGCCCGCAGGGCACGACGCCGCCCACATCCGGCCCCGGTGACTGAGCACCACCTCGGTGTTGGTTCCCATGTCCACCAGCATCTCGGTCCTTCCCTCCTCGCCGAGCCGGACCGTTTCCAGGCATGCCACCGCATCGGCGCCCACATGGCTGGCAATCAGCGGAATCCCGTAGGCCTTGGCCCGCCGATTGGCCCGCAGACCCAGAGTCCGGGGGTGGCCACGGCGGTGCGGGGGCTGGCGGCGCAGACCCATCACGGCACG
>CAYWGY010000277.1:0-2314 GCA_964458055.1 uncultured Acidimicrobiaceae bacterium
CTGGTGGGCTTTGCCAACGGTGTGACCTCGGGGCACTTTGTGCATCCTCTGGTGCGGGCGATTGCCATGCACTTCTATCTTGCCTATTTGCACCCGTTTGTAGAAGGAAACGGCCGCACGGCAAGAGCCTTGTTCTACCGGTCCCTGCTGCGGCAGGGGTATTGGCTGGCAGAGTACCTCTCGATCTCCCGGTTGTTACTTCGAGCACCTGCGCAATACGGCATGGCCTTTCTGTACACCCAGACCGACGGTGCGGACTTCACCTACTTTTTACTCCAACAACTTGAAGTCCTCCGGAGGTCGATTGAGGAACTCAGGGGTTATTTGGAGGCCAAAGCCGCCGAGGTGCGCCAGGTTGAGCGGGCAGTGCGAGGGCATTCTGATTTCAACCATCGTCAGATCGCTCTTCTTGGACATGCGCTGCGACATCCTGATATGTCTTATACCATCCAATGGCAGCAGGCGAGGCATGGAGTAACATACCCGACCGCTTACAATGACCTGCTGGCATTGCATGACATCGGGCTACTACGGCGCCGTAGGGCAGGCAGGCAGCATCGGTATTTCCTGGTGCCTGAACGGCTGGAGGAAGTCCTGAACCCACAGGAAGCAACCTGACGACCGTCAGAGGAAGTTCCCCTTCTATCGCGGAATCACCACGCGCTGGGGGATGGGAGCGCCCGGCGGTGGGCTCTCTGTCGGGGTGGGGGGCTGGCGTGGTTCGTCGAAGATGTGGATTCCGTCGACCGAGACGGCCACCCGGTCGCCGGGCGCCAGGCTTGGCTGAGGCCAGCACCGGGCTCTGAGGGTGAGGTCTCCGGGCATCCTCACCGTCAGCAACTGGTCGTGTCCGAAGAACTCGCGGTAGATGACCACCGCCGGTCCCTGTGCGTGGGGAAAGACCGTCACCGACTCGGGACGGAGCATGACCTTCACCTTCCCGGTGCGGTTGGTGGGGAAGGTCCCGAAGGGAGTGGTGATCCTCCCTCCCCGGGCCTCGGCGTCGAAGAAGTCGGCGTCGCCCAGGAACTCGGCCACCCAGGAGGTGGCGGGGTTCCTGTAGACATGGTCGGGAGGCCCCGTCTGGACCACCCGGCCCTCGTTCATCAGAGCCAACTGGTCGCTCACCGCCAGCGCCTCCTCCTGGTCGTGGGTGATCATCACCGCGGTGGTCTCGGCCTCCCGGAGGATCGACCGCACCTCGGAGCGGAGCCGCTTTCGCAGGGCGGCGTCGAGGTTGGAGAAGGGCTCGTCGGCCAGGATCACCTGCGGCCGCGGCGCCAGCGCCCGCGCCAGGGCGACCCGCTGCTGCTGGCCCGCCGAGAGTTCGTGGGGCATCCGGGACTCCAGGCCGGCCAGTCCCACCATCTCCAGCACCTCCGCCACCCGGGCGCGGCGCCCGGAGCGGTCCAGCCCGAAGGCCACGTTGCGGTCGACGCTGAGATGGGGAAAGAGGGCATAGTCCTGGAAGACCATTCCCACCTGGCGGCGCTCGGGAGGAACGAAAACCCCCGGACCGTTGACCACCTTCCCGTTCACCCGCACCGTTCCCGAGTCTGGGAACTCGAAGCCGGCGATGATGCGCAGAGCGGTGGTCTTTCCCACTCCCGAAGGGCCCAGCACGGTCAGGAAAGCCCCGCGGTCGACTTCCAGGTCGAATCCGTCCAGCGCCACGGCATTGGGGAATCTCTTGTGGAGACCCTGGGCGGAGAGGGGGCGGTGGTTAGCGGATGAGCTCATGGCGGGTGACGATGGCCAGGGGGAGTGCGGCTACCGCAAGCAGGAGCAACCCGGCCAGTGACCCCTGAGTGTAAAAGCCCTCGCCGGTGGCGCTCCAAACCCGGATGGCCAGGGTCTCGAAACCGGCGGGTCGCAACAGCAGGGTGGCGGGAAGTTCGCGGAGGGTGGTCAAAAAGACCAGCGCTCCGCCCGAGAGCAGACCCGGGGCCATCAGCGGCAGGGTGACCCCGGCGAAGGTGCGAAGCGGGGACCTCCCCAGGCTGCGGGCGGCCTCTTCCATCGACGGTGACACCCTTGCCAGCGAGTCCCTGCTGGGACCCAGGATCTGTGGCAGGAACATGATCACGTACACGCCGACGAGGAGGGCCAGCGTCTGGTAGAGCGGCCTGGCCACCCGCAGCGAGAAGACGATCATGGCCATCCCCACCGCGATGTGGGGCACGCCGTAGATCGACCACGCACTTCCCTCCAAGAGCCCCGCCCAGCGGTTGCGATAGCGTATGGTGACCATCGTCACCGGGGTGACCATCACCGCCGCCACGTTCTTCAACTGCATGTTGGTGCCGGCAGGCAC
>CAYWGY010000278.1:0-2291 GCA_964458055.1 uncultured Acidimicrobiaceae bacterium
CCCTTGGGTCCCCGTGTTTGATCTTGCTGTCGTCATAGGGGGATTTCTCCTCGCCGTTCTCGGCTGGCGCCGAGGCATGATGCGTCAGCTCGCCAGTGTTGTCCCCTTCTCGATCGGCCTACTCATGGTGGTTCGACTGGCCCCCGACTGGGCATCGGTTACGGAGCGGTGGCTGGGCATTCCCTATGGGGCCGCCCTCATGCTGGTGGGCCTCGTGCTGTTCGCGGCTGTCACCGTCGTGGGCTGGGTGGCGCTCAGGGCACTCGCCGGTTTGGCGAGATTCCCGGGACTGAACACGTTGGACCGGTTGGTCGGAGCCTTCATGGGCCTGGTTTGGATGGTGGTCGGTCTCATTGCCCTCACGTGGTTTGCCTCCTTTCTCTCGCTGCCGGAGACTCTTGAGGCGATGCTCTCGGATTCGGGCGCGGTTGTGAGGGTGGCCGGACCGGACAGCCTGCCGCGTCGGCTTCTTGACTCGCTGACAAGACACGGATGGGAAGCCATGTTGGAGAGGGTCCACGAGGTGACCGGGTCGGTGGACAATCTGCTGGCCGACCTGGTTCGAGAGGGAACTCCGCAGCCGTGACCACACCCTCAGCCGAATAAGGCAGAGACGACTCGACCTCTCATAGAATCGGGCATGGGATGACCCGACTGGCTCAGTTGATGGAGAAGGCGATCGTGGCCTCTCTCTCACCCCGACGGGACCCTCTCAGGGCTGATGCCATGAGCGCCTACATGAAGCACCGGTTCCCCTTCCTTGGTATCTCCGCTCCCGAACGTCGGCGGCTGGTGGGAGTCGCCCTCTCCGGACTTCCCCGCCCCGAAGAGGACGATCTAATAGACCTTGCCCGGGCCTGCTGGAGTCATCCAGAACGCGAATTCCAGTACGCGGCGATAGATCTATTCCGCAAGGCAAGCAATCGTCTCTCCGGGGAGGTCCTCTCCGAAGCCAGGTGGATGATCGTCAACAAACCGTGGTGGGATTCCTGCGATCCGCTGGCGACCACGGTTGTGGGCGGGATCGCAAAGCGGTTCCCGGCCTCCTCGGAGATGATGGAGACGTGGATCCGGGATCCGGACATGTGGTTACGCCGAGCGGCGCTGCTCCATCAACTCAAGTGGAAACAGGCATGTGACCAAGACCGACTCTTCCGATTCTGCCTGCTCACCATGGAAGAGACGGAGTTCTTTATAAGGAAGGCCATCGGATGGGCACTCCGCCAACATGCCCGGGTCGCCCCCGAGGAAGTCTCCCGGTTTCTCCTGGAAAACAGGTCTCGGATGTCGGAACTCTCCTTCCGCGAAGCCGCCAAGCACCTGCCGCTGGATTGACCGCATGTCAACCGTGGGACCGGGCGGCGCCGACTGGGAGGACATCTACGCGGGCGACGGCACGGACCCGGCCGACTTCGACCATCGACTGCTCTCGTCCGCCCTGCGACTGGCTCCAGGCAACGCTCTCGACCTGGGCTGTGGCGCCGGCGGAAACGCCATCGGCCTGGCAAAGCGGGGATGGAGCACCACAGGAGTGGATGCATCTTCCAAGGCGATCCGCTCCGCGCGTATCAATGCCGCAGCAGCGCGGGTGCCGGTACAATTCGTGGTCGCCGACATCAGGACCTGGAAGTCCGAAACGCTCTACGACCTCATCCTCATCTCCTACGCTCTACCGCCGCGGGGTCCGGACAGGACACGGGTCCTGTCCCTCGCCGCCGGGCACCTGGCGCCGGCCGGCACGCTGATAGTGGGAGAGTGGCACGGCGAGGGCGACCATCCTGATCACATCGCGACCCCGACCGAACTGGCCGGTGCCTTGGCTCACCTCGAAATCGTCAGCGCCGAGTGGGTGCGGGTTCCACCGGAGGGCTATACCGGCGACCGAGACCGGTGGCGAGCGGTGATTGTTGTGGCTCGCCGCGCCTCACCGGGAGCGAGGTATCCCTATCGGCCCCCGGCTGGCCCACCAGGCCGCCAATAAGGCCCCCAACAGGTTCGCTATGAGATCCTGCATGTTGTTCGCATAGGCGCCAACCCTCACGTTGTCAATCACCAGGGTCGAAAGGTATTCGCCGATCTCGATAATGGCCCCGACGGCATTGGCCCCGAGAAAGGTCACTATCGCCGCCTCCTTGCCGCCGGTGGCTCGAAACATCCACACCGTTGACTCCCAGACTGCCAGGCCCCCGGCGCCCATTCCCACAGTGTGCAAGACATGGTCATAACCTACGAAGCCCCAGGCATGTTCGTAGAGGAGGGTGCCCTCGATCACAAGATTGCCGCCCGCCATG
>CAYWGY010000279.1:0-1551 GCA_964458055.1 uncultured Acidimicrobiaceae bacterium
CACCACCAGCACCGGCCAGTCGGGTGTCACCAGATCAGACGGCGCGGAGATCTCCACTGCCACCGGCCGGTCGGGATAAAGACGCACTTGTCGTTCCATCCGGGCACGAATGTGGGGGTGGGTCAGTTCCATCAGCTCGGAGAGTTGGGCGGGATCTGAGAAGACGATCCGGCCGAGAAGGGACCGGACGACCCGGCCGTTGGCGACCGCTCGCGGCCAGCGCCTGGATACCGCTTCGAAGGCTTCTGCTCCAGGTTCCAGGACGGCGTGCCCCAATCGGTCGGCGTCTATGACGTGGACGCCCAGATCAGAGAGAAGAGCACAGACGAGGCTCTTTCCCGAACCGATGCCTCCGGTGACCACCACTCGAGGGGGAGTCCGGTTCACAGAGGGAGGCCTGCGAGGCTTATCGACCCCCGATGCCGCGTTTCTTGAGTTCTTCCAGGATGGCTTCCAGCGAGGAGTCCACCCGGACGGAGCGACGCTCCCGCTCCGGCTTCTGCCGGGGTGCACGGGGTTTCTCCTCGCGACGGGGCCGGGGGCGGGGTTGTTTGCGAGTCTTCCACTCGGGGAGGGCCTGTTTCACCGAGAGGCTGACGCGCCTGCGGTTGGTGTCCAACTCGGTGATCTTTATTGTGACTGTCTGGTTTATTGAGAGTTCCATCTCGGGAGATTCCACCCGGTGCATGGCGATCTCTGAGACATGCACCAGGCCTTCCACTCCCTCTGCTATGGCAACGAAGGCTCCGAAGGGCACGGTTTTCGTCACCTTCCCCTCGATGATGTCTCCCACCTCGTTCTGCTCCGAGAAGGTCACCCAGGGATCGGCCAGCGTCTGGCGCATCGAGAGGGAAATCCGTTCCCGCTCCCGGTCCACTTCCAGGACCTTGACCTTTACCGTGGCTCCTACTTCCACCATCTCGGAGGGATGGCTGACGTGGGTCCAAGCCAGTTCGGAGACATGGACCAGTCCGTCCATCTTGCCTAGATCGACAAAAGCACCAAAGGGGACCACCGAGGAGACGACGCCCTCGCGTATCTCGCCTTCCACCAACTGATTCATGAACTGGTCCCGCTCCTCGGCCTGCTCCTCCTCCAGGAAGGCGCGCCGGGAGAGCACAACATTGTTACGCTGGCGGTCCAATTCGATGATCTTGGCCTCTATGTCTGTGTCGACAAAAGGCTGTAGGTTGCAGACCCTCCGCAGACCGACCAGCGAGGCCGGAAGGAATCCGCGGAGACCGATGTCCACGATCAGGCCGCCCTTTACCACCTCGATGACCGTTCCCTTGACTGACTTCTCTGCCTTGTGGAGTTCCTCCACCCGGGTCCAAGCGCGCTTGTACTGGGCCCGCTTCTTCGAGAGAATGGGACGCCCGTTCTCGTCCTCTCGGGTCAGCACCACTCCCTCGACCCTGTCTCCCACGGAGACGACCTTCTGAGGGTCGACGTTCTTTCGGATGGAGAGTTCGGCGGCGGGTATCAGCCCTTCCGATTTGAAACCTATATCGACCAGGGAGGAACCAATGTATCCGGGGGACAGAAGCAGAG
>CAYWGY010000279.1:1561-2228 GCA_964458055.1 uncultured Acidimicrobiaceae bacterium
CGACCAGGGCTCCGTCTACGTCGACGCTGACAACCGTTCCTTCCACCAGTTCGTTTTCTTTGAAAGCCCTGATCTCACGACCCAGGGCTGCCTCGAAAACGGCGGCATCATCGAGCATGTCAATACCTTCTTCGCCGGAATCCGAATCCGAGTCACTGGTTGGGGAGAGTGCTTCCGTTGTGTCGGTGTCGCCCCTCTCCGAGTTGGGACTGTCTGTCTCTGGCTTATCTTCCAGGACTGCCGTCCCGATTGATGCTGGTTCCGCCGCGTCCTCGACGGGCAACGCTGATTCTTGTTCGTTCATTGGTGAGTGGTGAAAGGTCCTTTCCAGTTCGGGCCCACACGAAAGCCTAGCGGCTGACTGCAAGTTTGGCACAGCCAACGCCTGCCCGCAAATTAAAACGCCCTTATGAGTCGTTAGCTCTTGCACTCGGCGAGGTTGCGACCGTATTCTACATCGACTTTGAGGGGAACCACCAAATCTACCACACCTTCCATCACTTCCCTGGTGAGAGCGATGACCTGCTCGCGATGGTCCTCGGGAGTCTCGATCACCAATTCGTCGTGGATCTGCAGCAGCAGGCTGCACCGGGAACTGACCAGGGGCAACCGGGGAGCCAGGGAGATCATGGCCTTCTTGATGATGTCGGCCGCGGTTCCCTGGACG
>CAYWGY010000280.1:0-2190 GCA_964458055.1 uncultured Acidimicrobiaceae bacterium
GATGAGGCGGATCTGGCGTTCGGTCTCCCCCACCCACTTGCTGAGCAGTTCGGGACCCTTGATGTTGAGGAAGTAGGAATGGGTGTCCGGCTGGCCGGTCCTCTCGGCGACTGCGGTGGCCAGGCTGTTGGCGACGGCCTTGGCTATCAGGGTCTTGCCGCAGCCGGGGGGCCCGTAAAGCAGGATCCCCTGGGGCGGTTTCAGGCTGTAGCACTTGAAGAGTTCGCGGTGGATGTAGGGAAGCTCCACGGCGTCTCGAATCATCTCGATCTGGGACTTCAGCCCCCCCACCTGCGTGTAGGTGACGTCCGGGACCTCCTCGAGGATCAACTCCTCGACCTCCGGCCGGGCCAGGCGCTCGAGGGCCATGCTGCCCTGCACGTCCACCCGCACGTTATCTCCCATGCGAAGCGGTGTCTCCTGCAGGGGTCCGGCGATCCAGACCACCCGATTCTCATCTCCGTGAGCCTGCACCAGCAGGCGGTCCTGTCCGAGGCGGTCCTTGACCACCATCACTTCTCCGGTCCCGTCGAAGTCGCGCACGTCGATAATCGAGTAAGCCTCGTTCAGCAGGACCTGCTGGCCGGGTTGGAGGAGTTTCACCTCGATGGAGGGTTGCGCGTCGACGCGCAGCTTCCGGGTGCCGGTAACCAGATCCACCTTCCCGTCGGTGTTCACCTTCAGGACCGTGCCGAAGGCGTTGGGAGGGTTGGTCAGCCTCTCAACCTCGGTGCGCAGCATGGCGAGTTGCTCGCGAGCCTCGGTCAGGAGGCCGCCCAGCTTCTCGTTCTGGCCGCGAACCCTCTCGAGTTGGCGGCGAGTCTGTTCCATCTGGTGTTGAAGGGCGTCTATCCGGCGGGGCGTCTCCGAGCGCAGCCGGGCCAACTCTCCCTCGAGATGGGCGATGACAGCAGAGGGGTCGGAGTAGTCGGGACGACGTTTTTCGAACATTTTTCCTCTGTCGTGGGTTCTGGGTTGTGGGAGTGAGTATACGAAATTAGGATTGCACACAGGATCGTCAAACTTGTTATTATCAGGGTGAGCACTCCAGGAACGGGAGAACGAAAGAAGCTATGAAGGTTTGGATTGACCAGG
Source organism: uncultured Acidimicrobiaceae bacterium (assembly GCA_964458055.1). Lineage (GTDB taxonomy): Bacteria > Actinomycetota > Acidimicrobiia > Spongiisociales > ZC4RG35 > Bin76. Next base: position 1,096 of record CAYWGY010000280.1, read on the forward strand.
ATCTGTGCACGGGTGATGGTCTGTGTGAAGAGATTGCTCCCGACGTGTTTGTTCTTCTGGATGACGGCTTGGCATATGTCCGTGATGGCGAGACCATCTACGCCGAGGCCGAGGGCAACGTAGAAGGCGCCGGCGGGCTCGCGGTAGTACCAGCCGGCCAGGAAGACATCACTATCGAGTCGGCTGAAGAGTGCCCGGGTGAGTGCATCTTCATCGAGCCCTAGCTCCGGCTGACTCAACGCCGCAACCAAGACTCGGACGTTCCGGAGAATAATTCTCTGCCCGGATGGGGGCCTGTTTTCGGAAGGATCGGCGCCCGAGATCGCGAAGAATCTCTTCTGCCAGGGGTTGCAACACGTCACGGCGCCGGCTCATACTGTCATCACGAACATCGTGAGCGGCCCGGGCCGCTTCGATCACACTAAGAGAGTGACGCCGGAGGTTTCTCCCGGAACGAGACACCGCCCGGCGCCCAGAAGCCGGAACCTTGTTACCGGTTCGGATGGCTTCGCGCCCATCCGGATGACTTTGTCGGCAAGGTGAGCAGGCGGGTCGGGAGGGAAACCCACGAAGGGGGTTGTTTTTCGCGGCAAACCGCCGCCGGGGCAAGAGCGGGTGTCGGGAGGAGCATGGGGCAGTCCTCACGGAGCGGTGCTGTCGCGAGGGTTTGGAGATGCGTGTCCGGGGAGGCATCGCCGGGTGACCGGGACGCGGCCGGTGTTTGATCGCTCTAGGCGTTTCGGGCTCTGATGCGGGAGACCAGCACGAAACCGGTGTGCCCCACCATCTGGTGCTGGGGGCGCACCGACGGACCCGAGATGTTCCATTCCCGGTGGAGAGTCTCGAAGATCTCGGTCTCACAGAACCCCCGGGTTTCCCTCAGGCGTTCGACCAGCTTCTGCAACTGGGGCACCGTGGGGAGATAGGAGCAGAAAACACCACCCGGTGGTTGCGACTCGGCCGCCACGGCGGCGGCGTGCCAGGGTTCGGGAACGTCGAGCACAACCCTCTCGGGGCGGACCTCGCCGATGGCGTCCTCGACCTGGCCCTGCCTAAGCTCCAGTTGAGGAGGGGTCTCTCCGAACCAGCGGCCAA
>CAYWGY010000281.1:0-2145 GCA_964458055.1 uncultured Acidimicrobiaceae bacterium
TTCCGGTCCCGGCGCCGCCGAACATGCCCACCTTTCCTCCCTGGATGTAGGGCTCGAGCAAATCGATCACTTTGATGCCGGTCTCGAAGATGGTGCTCTGGGGCTCCACCAACTCGTAGTCGGGCGGCTGCCGGTGGATGGGCCAGTACTCGTCGAGGTCCAGAGACTCCGACGGGACGTCGAGCGACTCGCCCCAGACATTGAAGATGTGACCCAGGGTCTTCGGACCGACCGGGACGGTGATCGGCTGGCCGGTGTTTCTGACCTCGGTCCCCCTCACCAGCCCGTCGGTGGAACGCATGGCGATGGCCCGCACCTTCGAGTTGCCCAGATGCTGCGCCGTCTCGCACACCACGGTCTGTTGGTTTCCGTCCACCTCGAGGTCGATCTCCAAGGCGTGCAGGATCTCGGGCAGCTCCCCGGGGGGGAACTCGGCATCCACCACCGGGCCGGTTACCCTCACTACCCTTCCCGCGCTGATCGCATCTGCCACGTTGTCCGCTCCTTTTTTCTTTCGTCTTTAGCGTTTGGAGGCCATGAGCGCCTCGGCGCCGCCCACGATCTCCGATATCTCGGTGGTTATCTCGGCCTGCCGGGCCTGATTGGCCACCCTGGTCAGAACTTTGGTCAGTTCGCCGGCGTTGTCCGTCGCCGCCTTCATGGCGCGCTGTCGGGAGGCGTGCTCGGAGGCCGAACTCTCCAGAAGGAACCCGAATGTGGCCGCCTCCACGTACCGGGGAAGGATCCGGCTGAGAATCTCCTCGGGTGAGGGCTCGTAGCTGTAGGACACCGAGGCGCCCTCGCCCCTGCCGTCGGAATCGGGAGGCCGAACCGGCAACAATTCCACCCGGGTGGGCACCTGGTGCAGCACCGAGCGGTACTCGGTGTAATAGACCTCCACCGCATCCACGTCGCCGGTGACATAGGACTCGATCACCAGGTTGGCAATCGCCCGTGCCTGGCCGTAGTCGGGCCGGTCCGTCACGCCGACGAGGGTCTGTTCGAGTTGGTAACCCCGGAAGCGCAGGTAGCTCTGCGCCTTCTTGCCCACCACGAACAGGCGAGTGTCGCGGCCCTCCAGGGTGTGGTGGCCGATCGCCCTCTCCGCCATGCGGATCAGGTTGGAGTTGTAGGCGCCGGCCAGGCCGCGGTCGGAACTGATGATGACCATCCCCACCGTGGAGACGTCGCGGACCTCCGAAAGCAGGTGTCCCGAGCCGCCCCCGTCCCTGCCCACGTTGTTGATGACCTCGATCAACTGCGTCACATAGGGTCGTGACTGGAGCACTCTCTGCTGGGCCTTGACGATCCGGGATGCAGCGATCAACTCCATAGCCCTGGTGATCTTGCGCGTCGCCGAGACGCTGGCGATGCGGCGGCGGATTAGACGAAGCTCAGCAGAAGGCACGGATCGCCTCTCAGTCTCCCGTGCGGAAGCTCTCGGAGAACTCCCGGATCGCAGAATCGAGTGTGCCGGTGTCGGGAAGCGCTCCGGTGTCGCCGATGCCCCGCAGGATGTGCCCGTGGCGGCGGCGCATGTGACCCAGCAGTTCCCGCTCGAAGCGCCTGATGTCTGCCACCGGGATGTCGTCCATGAACCCGTTGGTCACCGCATAGAGGGAAACGACCTGGTCCTCGACCGGGAAGGGCCGGAACTGCGGCTGCTTGAGCACCTCAACCACCCGGGCGCCCCGCTCGAGCTGCGCCTGCGAGGCGGCGTCCAGCTCCGATCCGAACTGGGCGAACGCCTCCAGTTCCCGGAACTGGGCCAGGTTGATCCGGATGGGACCGGCCACCTTCTTCATGGCGCTCGACTGTGCGGCGCCGCCCACCCGGGAAACCGAGATTCCGGCGTTGATCGCGGGACGGACACCCGAATAGAACAGGTCGGTCTCGAGATAGATCTGTCCGTCGGTGATGGAGATGACATTGGTGGGAATGTAGGCCGAGACGTCTCCCGCCTTGGTCTCCACGATGGGAAGGCCGGTCATCGACCCGCCTCCCAGCTCGTCGGAGAGCTTGGCGCAGCGCTCCAGCAGGCGGCTGTGCAGGTAGAACACGTCTCCGGGATAAGCCTCGCGTCCGGGAGGGCGACGCAGAAGCAGTGCGATCTCGCGGTAGGCCACCGCCTGCTTGGAGAGATCG
>CAYWGY010000282.1:0-2064 GCA_964458055.1 uncultured Acidimicrobiaceae bacterium
CCGTCGATGGGGTTACCCAGCGGGTCGATCACCCGGCCGAGCAGTTCGTCGCCGACACCGATCTCGAGCACCCGGGAAGTCTGGCGCACCGGATCGCCCTCCTCGACGTGGTAGGACTCTCCCATCATCACCACGCCGGCGGAGTCCTCCTCCAGGTCGAGTACAACCCCCAGGAGGCCTCCTTCGAATTCGAGCAGTTCCGACGACATGGCCTCGGGGAGGCCCGTCACCCGCGCCACCCCATCGGCGATGGAAGCCACATGGCCCACCGTCTCCTGCGAGATGGACGGGCGCCAGTCTTCCAGGGTCTTGCGGAGCGCCTCGGTTATGTCGTGGGCGGTGATGGTCATCTGAGCCATTGGCTACTCCTTCAATGTCAAAAGTCGGCCAGCAAGGCGCGTACCTGGTTCATCCTGGAGCGGACCGTCCCGTCCACCACCAGGTCTCCCACCCGGGCAACCAGACCTCCCATGACCTCGGGGTCGACCACCACCCTGGCCTCAACGGGATGGCCGACCACCTTGGAGAGGACTTCCTCCAGACGAGAGACGGTCTCCTCGGACAGCGAGACCGCCGATCTCACCTCGGCCATCTTCCGACCCCGGGAGAGCGCCGCCTTCTCGGCGAGCCGGTCGGCAATCACCACCAAATCCGACAGCCTCCCCATGCGTATGAGAAGCCCGACCGCCTCCCGGGTCACCGTCGAGGTGCGATCGGCCATCAGTCCGGACATGAGGGTATGCAGGCGGTCGGCCGGCAGCAGCGGATCGGAGATGGCCTCGGACAACTCCGATGAGCCATCGACCGCCCGCGCCAACGCGTAGAGTTCACTCTCCACCTGCTCGAGCTGAGACTCGGCGGCAGCCATGCCGAACAGGGCGTCCGCGTAGCCCTCCGTGACCTCGCTCATCCTGTCGTTTCTCTCTCCAAGTCCCGGATGTAGTTGTCGACCAGTTGCTGGTGAGCGGAGTCGTCGATCTGAGATCCGACCACCTTCTCGGCGATGTCCAGCGAAAGAACGGTTATCTCCCGGCGCGCCTCCTCCAGCACCCGGGCATGCTCGTTGGCCGCCTCGGCTCGAGCTCGCTCGGCTATCTGGGCGGCCTCGGCGTTGGCGCGGTCGATGATCTCCCGGCGCAGGCTCTCGGCATCCGATCGGGCGGACTCGATGATCCGGTCCACCTCCTCGGCGCCCTGGTCCCTGCGCTCCTGGTAATCATCGCGATAACGCTCCGCCGTCTCCTTGGCCTTCTCGGCCTCTTCCAACTGGGCCACCACCGCCGTGCGGCGTGCCTCCAGGGTCCGGTCGAGAGCCGGCATGGCGAACTTCCAGATCAAGAAGACGATTGCGACGAAGCTCACCGCTCCCCAAACAAGTTCGGCCGGATCGGGGAGTATCAGGAACAGGCCCGACTTTTCCCCCTCGGCGGCCAGTATGAGGAGATCCGGTGACATTCTCAACCTCCGGCGCCGAACAGGATGAAGAAGAGCAACAGCCCGAAGAGGGCGAGTGCCTCGGTGAAGGCGATCCCCAAGAACATGGTGGTTCTCACCTGTCCGGCCATTTCCGGTTGACGGACCATTGCCTGGACGGCATTGCCCACCACGATTCCAATTCCCACGCCCGGCCCGATGGCGGCCAGTCCGTAGGCGAGTCCCGCACCTATCAGTGCAGCAGCATCAGCTTCCAAGGGTTCTTCTCCTTTTCAAACGAATCGGCGTCAATGCTCCACATGTATGGAGCTCTCGATGTAGACAGCAGTCAACAAAGTGAAAATCTAGGCTTGCAGCACCGCCACGAATATCTCGAACCCGGTGATGACGATGGCAAATGCCAGCGGGATCACGAAGGCCACCGCCTTGGGCTCCAGCACGAAGTAGGAGGCAGAGGTCAGGAAGAAAACGGTGAGCATGATGTGTCCGGCGATCATGTTGGCGAACAACCGGACGGCGAGGCTTATGGGGCGGACCACGAAGGTGGAGATGAAATCGATGGGGATCACCAGGATCAAGAGCGCCTTGGGGACGCCCGGCGGGATCACGGAGTTCTTTATGTAACTCAGT
>CAYWGY010000283.1:0-2038 GCA_964458055.1 uncultured Acidimicrobiaceae bacterium
TTCGTGCGGCGCGGAGACCTGCTTCAATCACCGCCACCCCCAACGCCGACGCCACCGGATCACCATGGTTCACCGCTCCGGGGCGTCCCAGGGCAACATCGCAGAAGGCATGCACAGGAGCCGTTGCGGGATACAAGGTCGCTCCCCTCATCAACGGGAAGGCATAGTCGTCGCCGTCCTGGCGCACCACCTCGATGCGGTCCCTCTCCAGGTCAACGATCGCCACTCCTTCGCTGCCGAAGACCCGGACTTCCATGTGATGGCGCTGAGAAGTCGGTACGCCGGCTCCTCCCGACACCGAGATCAGCGGACCCTGACGGGTGTTGGCCACCAAGGCGTCGTACAGATCGCTGCCGGCGGGCCCGGCCGTCACCGCGCCCAGTACACCGGACGGAACCAACCCGGTCAGCCAGAAGATGAGGGAGTAGAGATGGCTCAATTGCCCGTAGGCGTATCCCCCTTCCTCGCCTACCCAGGTCGAGGGCTCCGGTGGGCTCTCCGCCCCCGGGATGGCGTCCTCCTCGCCGGAGAACAACTCCCGGGCAGGTGAGGCCATCCATGCCACCACATGCTCGAGACGCCCGATACGGCCCTCTCTTATCCACCTGCGGGCATCGGCCGCTTGGGGAAGGAACTGCCACCCGTGGGGAACCAGAAGAACCAGGTCCTGCTCGGCGGCCCGCTGGACCATGTCGAAGGCATCGGCTGCCGTTATGGCCATCGGCTTCTCACATATCACATGAAGACCCCGGTCCAGGGCGGCCATGGTGTGGGAATGGTGAAGGTTGTGGGGAGAGGCAACCACCGCCGCATCCAGTTCGTCCCAGGGCAGGTCTTCAACGTTCTCGGTGGCGAACGGGACATCGAACTTCCGGGCCACCCATTCCAACTCCTCGGCGCCCTTCCGGCACACGGCCCGGACTTCCACGTCCGCGCGGGAACCGAGCACCGGGAGATGGTTCTCCACTGCCCACCACCCGGCGCCGATGACAGCGACTCTCAAAGGGGAATGGTCTCTTTCCATCTACCGAAGCCTACAAGAATTCCGGCTGTCGACGCCCTGCAGTCGTTGTGCGAAGAGCCCTGGGCCTGGTTGCTCTAGGAAAAGAAGCCGCTCACCAGTTCAGCCAGCGCCGCTATACCAATAGCCCCTCCAACCCATTTCATCCACCGCAAGTCATTGCGAATCAGTTCAACCATGCGCCGCAGGTCTTCCTTGGTTGCCAGCGGCTCCAAGGCCATGGCCAGTGCATCTGTCTGAGCCTCGGTGAATCCCGCCTCCCTGAGGGCCGTTCGTTGGACTGCTTTCACTAACCCCACCTCCCGTATTCGCTCCTTCATGATTATAAGCCGACGACCCCGTTTTCTCCGTCCGAAAGGGCGGACCTCAGAGATCGAACAGCCTGGCTCCCAGTTGCCAGCCCATTTCCACGTCCGTGGCGGACAGAGCGAAGAGCACCAGTCCGGCGCCGGCGATGGAGACGTTCTTCATGAACATCGACATCTCCGTGGTCCTCACCGGCTCCTCGTCCGACCAGAAGTGATGGACCATGATGGCGGCCAACAGCGCGTACACAGCCAGCCCGAGAGCGGCCAGATCCATCCAAACGCCCAGCATGACCCCGAGACCCCCTGCGGCGATGAGCACACCCGAGACCCGGGCCAGGAACCCGGCGTTCGGGACTCCCCGCGACGCCGCGTATGCGGCAGTGGCGCCGGGCTGGGCAAGGTGTCCTATCCCTGCCCCGACAAAAATCAACGCGAACAGGATCCGACCGATGATCAACAAGGCTTCCATGTGGTTCTCCTCTCAAGCTCAAGGCTATGGTCCGTCAACGGACAGGCCCACCGGCAAGGGTTGAAGTCGACTCTCACAACGTCGGTTCGCCACAGACGATACTGAGAATCTCCTTGCCGCACCCAGATTCAAGACCGGGCTACCTCAAAGGAAGAACCCGCCAACCAGTTCGGCCAGCACAGTCACGCCGATGCCTCCGCCAATCCACTTTATCCACCGCACCTCGGTGCGTAGAACCTC
>CAYWGY010000284.1:0-2010 GCA_964458055.1 uncultured Acidimicrobiaceae bacterium
AGTAGATGCGGAACGCCTCACTGACCGTGGCGCCCCTGTCAAAGGCCAGGACCGGGCCCCGAGCCTTGGATTCCGCACCCGTCTGCCCCTCCCCGTCCTTCCGGTCCCTCACGACCAGCACGGCCACCAACCCCACCAACCCGGCCAGAGACCCCAGCGCTATGAATCCCCACCGCCAGGTCGTAGCCATAATGAGTGCGCCCAGGGCAGGCGGCAGGATTATCCCCCCGAAGTTCGCTCCCATGGAGGCCATTCCCATCATCCGTCCCCGAGTCCTCGGGAACCAGACCCCTACGAGTTTAGGCCCCGCCAGCATCGACGCCCCCGGAAAGGCCACGAAATGGACGAAACTGATCAGGTACCAGTGCCATACATTCTCCATCAGGGGCCGCAGACCGAAGGTCAGGGCCAGGGTCAGGATGGATATGGTCATCACCGGTCGGGCCCCGAACTTGTCCAGTGCCCGGCCTATGAATGGGGCCACCAGGGCCGAAACAGCGGAAAATGACAGCGAGGCCGTGACTTCGGTGCGGCTCCACCCGAACTCTTTCTCCAGGGGTTCGACGAACACGCCAAACGCGTAATGTGTGCCGCCGATGGCTACGGCCATTCCGAGGAAAACAACACCAATTACCGCCCAGGCCTGGCTGGGCCGGAAGGACTTCAACCCGGAGACCACCCCTCCCCCGCCTGGAGGTTCCTGCGACGCGCCGCTTCTATCGCTCACGTCGGATTAGTGGAATTTGAGTTGTTGAGTCGTAGCCTCGAACCGGTCATCAACTTGCTGTCGGGACCTGGGACAGGTTTTCGTTGAGGAGGCGGATGTGATCGGGGCCAATGCCGCAGCAGCCGCCGATTAGTCGGGCCCCGGCAGCCACCCAGCCCCTCGCCGCCTCCAGGTAGTTCTCGGGAGAGATCACAGAGTCGAAATCCCAGTTGGGTCGGTTCCAATGCCCGGAGTGTGCATAGGCGCCAAGAGGCCCGTCCCACTTCTTTCCCATCACTTCGAGCGTAGGAGCAATGTGTTCGACCTCAGAGTGCATTACGATACCCATGTCTCCTCCCAACCCCATCAGGCCTTCGAACATCTCCCCGAAAACCACGCTTCCGCCTGGTGTGTAGTCGCCTAGAGCCATTACCGACCCGTTTTCCTCCACCTGGCTGCTGAACCCCGACCACACAGGTATCCCCGTCGAAAGCGCCGCCTCGACTATCACGCTGGCCCTCTCTACATCTCTCAGCATTTCCAGTAACAGCAGGTCCACCCCTTCCTCCGCCAGTATCTCTGCCTGCTCCCGGTAACTGTCCTTCAGAACTTCCAGTGGTGGCGTCTCGAACCCGGCTATTTCGGTGTAGGCTCCGAAGGGCGATATTGAACCCGCCACCAGCACCGTCTTTCCTTCCCCGGCCTCCTCTACGGCCTGCCTGGCAAGGGCCACCGCCAATGCGTTTATCTCGCGGGTCTCTTCGCCATGCCCGGCGGTGGCGAGGCTGTGCCTGGCAGAAGAGAACGTGTTCGTGGTAATCACGTCGGCGCCGGCGCGTATGTAGTCCTTGTGCACTTCCAGCAGGGTCTCGCTGCCGGTCTTGCTGCCCATCCCCGACCACGTCAACCGGTCCATCACCACCCCTCGTTTCTCAATCTCCGTGCTGATCGCACCGTCCAAGAGGATCACCTCTCCACCATCCATCCGCTCCTTCACGATATTGTATTTTTCGCTGGCCATGAGATGGACTCCCCTGAGAACGAAGTTGTGATTGCCGGCCGCCGGCCCCGACAGTATATCCCACACCCATCTCCCTGAATGTGCACCTTGCATAACCTCCATTCCGAGGCCCCGCGAAGAATCTACAGACCCTCGCTCTTCCACCCATGCCGTCATTCCGGCCGCCGTGAGCCGGAATCCATACCCCCCTTCCCCCGAAACCCGCCTTTGCCGTCGTTCCTGCGGAGGGAGACCTTTGCATAACCGTCATGTCCGACTCCGATCAGGAATCCATCCGCTAGGG
>CAYWGY010000285.1:0-1997 GCA_964458055.1 uncultured Acidimicrobiaceae bacterium
CGTGGACGAGTCGGCGCGCAAGATTGCGGCAACAGTCACGCGTACTCAGGCCAAGATAAAAGGCCCGGTTCCTTTGCCCACGGAAATCCATCGGTATTGCGTGATTCGCGGCCCACACGTCGACAAAGACTCCCGTGAGCACTTCGAGATGCGGATACATAAGCGGTTGATCGACATACTCGATCCAACCACCAAGACCGTGGACTCGTTGATGCGCCTCGATCTTCCTTCGGGAGTGGAAGTTGAGATAAAGCTATGAACACGATCCTGGGTACAAAGCTGGGAATGAGCCAGATATTCACCGAGTCCGCTCGCGCCCTCCCGGTGACTGTCATAAAGGCCGGACCATGTCGGGTGGTACAGGTCAAGACCGCCGACCGGGACGGCTATGAGGCTGTCCAGCTTGCGTTGGAGTCGGAGCGGCCGGCCAAGGTAAACAAAGCGGCCGGAGGCCATTTCGCCAAAGCCGGCGTGTCGCCCTCACCCCACCTGGTGGAGACCCTGGTGGAGGACTCCGCCATGTTCGAACCGGGATTGACGATCAAAGTGGACGAAGTCTTCACTGCCGGGGTCCGGGCCGATGTGACCGGAGTATCGAAGGGCAAGGGGTTCGCAGGCGTTATGAAGCGGCACAATTTCGCCGGTCAATGCGCCAGCCACGGTAATCACAAGAAGCACCGTGCGGGCGGGGCGATCGGCGCCTGCGCCACTCCCTCTCGAGTTTTCAAAGGTAAGGCCATGCCCGGCCGGATGGGCGCCCGGAAGACGACCGTTCTGAACCTGGAAGTGGTGAAGGTGCTGGCAGAAGAGGGTCTGATTCTTCTGAGGGGCGCCGTCCCGGGGCCCAAGGGGGGACTGGTGATGGTGAGAAAGGCGGTCAAAGCCGGTGGCTGATCTGAGCGCTCCCCTCCATGGTCCGGACGGATCTTTGCAGGGAGAGGTTCTGCTGGACTCGGAGATCTTCGGCATTGAGCCCAATCTGGCGGTACTCCACCAGGTTGTCACTGCGCAAATGGCCGGCAAACGCTCGGGGACTGCTTCCACAAAGACCCGGGCGGAGGCGAGGGGCGGTGGGAGGAAGCCGTGGCGCCAGAAAGGAACGGGAAGGGCGAGGCACGGGTCGATCAGATCCCCGATGTGGCGAGGAGGAGGCGTGGCCCATGGTCCCCGTCCCCGAAGCTATGCCCAGCGCACCCCTGCGAAGATGCGCCGGCTGGCCCTTCGAAGCGCTCTCTCGGCTCGAGCCTCCGAAGGGGCCATCTTTGCGACGCTTCCCATTGATTGGGAGACGCCCCGGACCAAATCGGCCCTTGCCCTTCTGGACGGCATCGGTCTGAGTGGCAAAACCCTGGTGGTGGTGGACGGGTTGGGCGGCCTGGAGCACCGTTCCTTTCGGAACCTCCCCCAGGTTCGGGTGGTCGAGGCCAGGTACGTCACTCCCTACGATGTCCTCTGGGCCCGGGACCTGCTCTTCTGTGCTCCTTCCCTGGAGACAGGCATGTTCTCTGCAACAACCGAGGAGGCGAAGATATCATGAAGTATCCCCACGATGTCATCCTGGGACCGGTGGTTTCGGAGAAGTCCTTCGATCTCATCGAGGCCTACAACACCTATTCCTTCGTTGTCGATCCGCGGGCCAACAAGACCGAGATTCGCCAGTCGGTCGAGACCATCTTCGATGTTGACGTGGTCTCCATCAACACCTACAACCGGCGGGGCAAGATGAAACGCACCCGTCGAACCCTGGGAAAGCGCAAGGACACCAAGAGAGCCCTGGTCACCCTTGCGGACGGCGATTCCATTGATTTGTTCGGGTTGTAAGAATGGCTGTCAAGAAACGCAAACCCACTTCTCCCGGACGGCGATTCCAAACCGTCTCCGACTTCTCCGAGATCACCCGATCCCGCCCGGAGAAGTCACTTCTGGCCCCCCGGGCATCCAAGGCCGGGCGCAACAGTTATGGTCGTATCACCTCCCGCCACCGCGGAGGAGGGCAT
>CAYWGY010000286.1:0-1928 GCA_964458055.1 uncultured Acidimicrobiaceae bacterium
CGATGACGAGGCCGATCTCCATCTGGTTGCTGCCCGTAACTTGCTGGTGGACGCCGAGGATGTGCGGGCCATCGGGGAAGTACGGTGCGGCGGTTTCCATGTCGTACTACGCGGCATTTCACGCGGCCAGGAGCATCCTGGCCCACCTGGGTGAGGAAACCAGGACACACCAGGGCACCAGCGCGCGCTTTCACTACCTGGCTGTCTACAGATCCGACTTTCCCAAAGATGTGGCCCGCTTTCTGGGCGGGCTGCGGTTGTCCAGGGAAGAGGCGGATTACGAGGCGCACTTCGGGGACGACTGGGACAATTCCACAGCGCTGGAGGCAATGGCCAAGGCCAAGAGGTTCGTGAGAGAAACAGGCGCCTGGTTAGACCGGCGCCGGAAAGCCGACTAGATCGACGGGTGGGCTCCCCGGGGGCTCTCGCCACGGTGGAGTCACCCGGAGTCGGGACAACCTAGAAGGCGCCGCTTTGTTGGCGGATGAAGGTGGCGGTCATCAGGTCCAGGTGACCTCCGCCGCCATTCTCGAAGAGGGTGATCTGGTCGGGGTCCCGGCGTCCGTGATGTTCACCGCGGCAAAGTTGGAAGAGGTCGGCGAGTATGTCCTTCTCCGTGATGAGGCCCGACTCCAGGGGTATCACCAGGTCTCCGCACTCGTGGACAGCGGCGTCCCGGGAATCCACGAAGACGGCGGCGCGGCGGATGACCTCGTCATCCACCTCACGGCAGTGGGGCAGGAAGGCGCCCACCATGTCCAGGTGTGTCCCGGGCTTGAGGAGGCGCCCGGAGATCAGAGGTTCGACGGTCATGGTGGCGCTGGAAATAATGTCCGCGGAACCGATGGCATCATCGAGATCCCTCACCGCCTCACCGCCTACCGACGCCGCCAGTCTCTCAGCCTTGGAACCGGTGCGGTTCCATATCAAGACTCTCTCGATGGAGGGGCGGACTTCCCGGTGGGCGGCGATAAGGTGGGGAGCCAGTCCTCCGGCGCCCACCATCAACAGGGTGCGACTGTCCGGTCGGGAGAGCAGGCGGGAGCCGAGGGCGGAGTCGGCGGAGGTCTTGCGATAGGTTAGTTCGGTGCCGTCCATCACCGCCAGGGGCCTTCCGTCGCCGCCGTCGAAGAGCACATACACCGCCTGGACCGAGGGAATGCCGGAGGTCGCCGGATTGTCGGGGAAGACGGTGACCAGTTTCACCCCCAGGGCCTCCCCGGGCTGCCATGCCGGAAGGCCGAGGAATACCTGCGCGGCTCCGGGCGGCGAGTAGACAACGCGGCGAACGTGGGCGGCGGCATCCAGGTGTCCCCGGTGGAGGTGGTCGACCAGTTCTCCGTATGGGGCCAGTCCTGCGAGGGAGCCTCTGTCCAGATAGGGGAGCACGCCCGTGATTCTACGCACGCACCCGGAACTGCCACCAAGTCCCCAGAGGACTTAACCGATAGGTAGGTTTACGTTAACGATTTCGACCCGCAGGGACGGATATCCTCAGGGATGTTCCGCTGAGAGGAAGGCACCCCGCATGCAGAGACCTTCATTCACGATGGGGATCGAAGAGGAGTACATGCTGGTCGATCCCGAGACGAGAAACCTGATCTCAGACCCTGACCCGGCGATGTTCGACCGGTGCAAGGAACTGCTGGGAGATCGGGTCACCCATGAGTTGTTGCGCTCACAGATCGAGATAAGCACCAAGCCCTGTAACAACCTTGCCGAGTTGAGCGAAGATCTTCGCCGCCTGCGCAAGACCGTGGTTGATGTCGCCCGTGACCACGATATGGCGGTTATCGCTTCCTCTACTCATCCCTTCGCCCAGTGGTGGGAGCAGCAGGTGGTGCAGGATGATCGTTACCGGATGCTCACCGGAGACATGCAGGCCGTGGCCCACCGGCTGGTGACCAGCGGTATGCATGTTCACGTCG
>CAYWGY010000287.1:0-1924 GCA_964458055.1 uncultured Acidimicrobiaceae bacterium
CCGGGGTTCGGCGAGCGCCGCAAGGCTATGCTGCAGGACATCGCCATCCTCACCGGCGGCACCGTCATCTCCGAGGAAGTTGGGCTCAAGCTCGAGAACATCTCTCTCGACATGCTGGGTCGATGCCGCAAGGTGGTGATCTCCAAGGACAACACCACCATCGTCGACGGCGCCGGTTCCGAGGCCGACGTCAAGGCTCGCATCGTCCAGATCGAGCGGGAGATCGACAACACCGACTCTGACTGGGACCGCGAGAAACTGCAGGAGCGTTTGGCCAAGCTCTCCGGCGGCGTGGTCGTCATCAAGGTCGGCGCGGCCACCGAGGTGGAACTCAAAGAGAAGAAGCACCGCATTGAAGATGCCGTCTCCGCCACCCGCGCGGCGGTCGAGGAAGGCGTTGTGCCCGGTGGGGGCGTTGCGCTGCTCCGCTCTCAGACCGCCATCGACGAGTTGGGAGACGCTTCCTCCGACGAGCGGACCGGACGGTCGCTGGTGCGGCGGGCCATCGAAGAACCCCTGCGCCAGATCGCGTTCAACGCCGGTTTCGAAGGCGGTGTGGTGGTGGAGCGGGTGCGTTCCAGTGACACCAGTGTCGGCTTCAACGCCGCCACCGGCGAATACCAGGATCTGATGACAGCCGGGATAATCGATCCGGCAAAGGTCACCAGGTCCACCCTGCAGAACGCCGCTTCCATCGCCGGCCTGCTCCTCACCACCGAGGCGCTCATCACCGAGCAGAAGGAAGACAAGCCCCCCATGCCCGCAGGCGCCGAACACGGCGGCCACGGAATGGACTTCTAGTCAAAGTACCGAACTCGGCAACAATCAAGGGACCCCCGACCAGCGGGGGTCCCTTTCCTATTGAAAGCCCTCTAGTCGAGTCTGGGACAACTACACCCAATTGGTGTGCGGACACACCTGTTATCAGATGTGCTATTTGTAGTGTCTTTGAAGGTTGGTGGCCGGTCTGTGACCCAGAATATTGAATCGCCGACGGTTCAGTACAGCGGTTGCCGGGAACGTGGCCAAACGACACCTGCCAGGTGGGTAACCTCAGAGATTCCAACAAGGTTATACACTGTTGAAATCGAGCACGGAATACTCAATACGCGGGAACACACCGAGCAATGACTGATCAGAAAGTGATTGATCGCATTAAGAAGAACTGTCCTATTCCCTTTGACTCCTACATGGAACATGCCTTGTATCACCCCGAAGATGGGTACTTTCAAGGGATGTCTCTGAGATCCGTGACCACCGGGGATTTTCTGACCAGTCCTGAAGTGAGTCCGCTCTTTGGAGAGGTGCTGGCGGAGATTGTCCGCAGGACAACGTATGCAAATGCCCTCTCCCCGACAATGGTTGTGGATGTTGGAGCAGGGTCGGGTTCTCTTCTCGCGCCGCTGCTGTCCACCCTGGGAGAGTCGGTCGCACCGTGGGCTGTTGAGGTATCCCCTCCAGCCCAGAAGGCGGCAGCCAGGATAGTTGGGGCCCGGCGAGTGGTCTCTCACCTGGAAGGTCTACCGCAGAAGATCCGGGGAGTGATCTTTGCCAACGAACTCTTGGACAACCTTCCGATGGCTATTGCCCGGAGGCGGGGCAGGGGATGGCGGGAGTTGTGGGTGGGAGCCGATGGGGATGGGCTGGCCTGGGTGGAGGCGCCGGTGCGTCCGGAGGTGAAGGATTGGTTGGACAGGTTCTCGGGCCCGACACCCGATGGGGGGAAGGTGGAAGTCCAGCTACAGGCTTGCCAATGGGTCAGGGATGCCCTTTCCCGCCTGGAGGCCGGAGCGTTGGTGATCATCGATTACGGGAACACCGCCGGGCAACTGGCTCACCGGCGTGTTGAAGGGACTCTCCGGACCTACCGGGCCCACCATCTGGGGCCTGATCCCCTTGCAGAGCCCGGCCAGACCGACATCAC
>CAYWGY010000288.1:0-1897 GCA_964458055.1 uncultured Acidimicrobiaceae bacterium
CGACTACCTGAGAGACAACATGTCGATGAGCCCCCAGAACATGGTCCAGCGGGGACACCACTACGCCATCGTCGACGAGGTCGACTCGATCCTCATCGACGAGGCACGGACTCCCCTGATCATCTCGGGGCGCGTGGCCGACAGCGCCAAGTGGTACCGGGACTTCGCCCGCATCGCCACCCGGCTGCGAAAAGACATCCACTACGAGGTCGACGAGGGCAAACGGCAGGTGATCACCACCGAGGAGGGGGTGACCCAGGTGGAACAGATCCTGGGCGTGGAGAACCTGTACGACCATGCCGCGGTGGACTTCGTCCACTATCTTGAACAGGCCCTGAGAGCCAAGGAACTCTACCGCCGCGACCAGGAGTACCTCCTCAACCGCGGCGAGGTGAAGATCGTCGACGAGTTCACCGGCAGGGTGCTCGAGGGCCGTCGCTACTCGGAGGGACTCCACCAGGCCATCGAGGCCAAGGAGGGGGTGAGGATCCTCGATGAGAACCAGACGCTGGCCACCATCACCCTCCAGAACTATTTCCGCCTCTACGGGAAACTGGCGGGCATGACCGGCACCGCCCAGACCGAGGCCACCGAACTCTCCCAGATATACAACCTGGAGGTGGTGACCATTCCCACCAACCGCCCGGTGGTCCGAGACGACGAGGGCGATCAGGTGTACAAGACGGAAGTAGCCAAGTACCAGGCGGTGGTGGATGAGGTGGAAAGGGCCAACCAGGCGGGCCAGCCGGTGCTCCTGGGCACGGTCTCCATCGAGAATTCCGAGAGGCTCTCCTCCCTTCTCTCGCGCAGGGGCATACCCCACCAGGTCCTCAACGCCAAGCATCACGTCCGCGAAGCGGAGATCATCGCCCAGGCGGGCCGGCCGGGAGCGGTCACCGTCGCCACCAACATGGCCGGACGAGGGGTGGACATCATGCTGGGCGGCAACCACGAGGGCATGGCCCGGCTGGAACTGCGAAGAGCGGGAGTGGAAGCCGAGAACTCCGGCTACGAGCGGCGCTTTCGCGAGCTGGCCTCCCGGTACCACGACGAGATGGCCGACGACCGCCACTCGGTGCTGGAGGCGGGAGGGCTGTTGGTGCTGGGCACCGAGCGCCACGAGTCCCGTCGGATAGACAACCAGTTGCGGGGCCGTTCGGGACGCCAGGGCGACCCGGGCCGCACCCGGTTCTTCCTGTCGCTCGAGGACGATCTCATGCGCCGCTTCCAGGGCGAGCGGGTGGCTTCCATCATGGGCAGGCTCAAGATCCCAGACGAGGTGCCCATCGAGCACAAGATGGTGACCGGAGCCGTGGAGCGGGCCCAGCGCCAGGTGGAGGCCCAGAACTTCGAGATCCGCAAGAACGTCCTCAAATACGATGAGGTCATCAACCGCCAGAGAGAGCGCATCTACGAGTGGCGCAACGACATCCTTGTGAAGGAGGAGACGGGCGCGCTGGTGGAGAGGTGGATCGACGAGACCATCTCCGAGGTGGTGAGCGGGGAGTTGGGAGAACTGGCCCCCACCGACTGGGACTGGGACAAGCTCACGCGCGAACTCGAGGTCTACTATCCCAGCGACCTCTCACCGGACGGCCTCTCCGGGCGACCCAACACCGACCAGGTGGCCGACACCGCCGTCACCCAGGCCAAGAAGGCCTACCAGGAGCGGGTGGCCGAACTGGGTCCGGAGGGGATCGCCGCCGTGGAACGCTCGGTGATGCTCTCGGTGATAGACAACAAGTGGCGGGAGCACCTGGCCGAGATGGACTACCTGCGTTCTGGGATCGGCCTCCGGGCGATGGGACAGAGAGACCCGCTCACCGAGTACCAGCGGGAGGCATACGACCTGTTCGCCGAGATGGTGGACTCGGTGAAGCGAGACGTGGTGCGCTAC
>CAYWGY010000289.1:0-1892 GCA_964458055.1 uncultured Acidimicrobiaceae bacterium
GTTCGATGGGAAACGACACCCCCCTGGCTGCATTCTCGGGACGTCCGCGGCGACTGAGCCACTACTTCCATCAGTTGTTCGCCCAGGTGACAAATCCGCCGATGGACCCGATCCGCGAGAAGGCCATGATGTCCCAACGCACCTATCTGGGAGGGCGCGGGTCCTATCTCGAAGACCGTTATAAGCCATTCGCCCGGATAGAGCTGATGTCTCCCGTGCTCTCCCTTGCTGAGCTGGAGATGGTGGTCAGGTCCGGCGATTCCCGGCTTTTCTCCCACTGGATCCCCTGCGTGTGGCCGGTTTCGACGGGTCGGAAGGGGATGAAGAAGCGGCTGGAGGAAATCTGCGAGGAAGCTCTGGAGGCCACACGGCAGGGTGCAAGCATCATCGTGTTGTCCGATCGGGAGGTGGATGCCGACCATGCTCCGACTCCCATGATGCTGGCGGTGGGAGCGGTCCACAAGATCCTTGTGCGAGAGGGGATGCGGTTCCAGGCATCAATCGTGGCGGTGTCGGGTGAGACCAGGGACAGCCACGACCTGGCCTGCCTGATCGGCTACGGCGCCTCGGCGGTCAATCCCTACCTGGCAATCCGTGAGGTCATGCACATGGCGCAGGAAGGGGTATTGAGGATCAATCCGGTGGAAGCACAGGAGAACTACCGGAACGCCCTGCAAAACGGCTTGCTGAAGGTGATGTCCAAGATGGGCATATGCACGGTCTCGGCCTACCGGGGAAGCGAGTTGTTCGAAGCCCTCGGGCTCAATGCCGAAGTGCTGGGCTTTGCCTTTCCCCACACTCCCAGCCGGCTGTCAGGGCGTGGCTTCGATCACCTGGCCTGGAACACTCTTCGGCTGCATGCCCAATACCACTCTGGAATCGAGGACCCGGGGGGGTTCTACAAACAGCGCGGCCGGGGAGAGTTCCACGTCACCAGCCCCAGCGTGGTGCTGTCCCTGCACAAGGCGGCCCGCTCCGGGGACCACCACGATTGGGATCGCTACCTGCAGGCGATCCAGCAACGGCCCGTGACCCACATCCGGGACCTGTGCACGTTCGTGGAGCGGACCCCGGTGTCGCTTTCGGAGGTGGAGTCGGCCGAGTCGATCATGAAACGCTTTGTCACCTCGGCGATGTCCCACGGCGCCCTTTCCAAGGAAGCCCATGAAGCCCTTGCCCTCGCCATGACTCTCATCGGGGGCAATTCCAACTCCGGCGAGGGCGGCGAAGGCGTTGAGCGCTACGGCACTCCTCGCAACTCCTCCATAAAGCAGGTGGCCAGCGGTCGCTTCGGAGTGACGCCCGGGTATCTCCACTCGGCCGACGAACTCCAGATCAAGATGGCCCAAGGCTCCAAGCCCGGGGAGGGTGGTCAGTTGCCCGGCCACAAGGTGTCCGCGGAGATCGCGCGTTTGCGCCACACCAAGCCGGGCGTGACACTCATCTCTCCCCCGCCCCATCACGACATCTACTCCATCGAGGACCTGGCCCAACTCATACACGACCTCAAGACCTTCAAACCCTCGGTCAGGGTCTCGGTCAAACTCGTCTCCGAGCCCGGAGTGGGCACGATCGCCGCCGGGGTGGTCAAGGCCCAGGCCGATGTGGTGTTGATTTCCGGGGCGGAGGGGGGAACCGGCGCCTCTCCCCTGGAGTCCATCAAGCACGCAGGCTCTCCCTGGGAACTGGGATTGGCCGAGGCGCACCAGACTCTCACCGCCAACGGTCTGCGGGGAGAGGTGGTGTTGGAGACCGACGGCGGCTTGCGCACCGGGCGGGATGTGGTCATCGCGGCCCTGCTGGGCGCCGACCGCTTCGGCTTCGGGACCCTGCCTCTCTTGGCGCTGGGTTGCAAGATGGTGAGGCAGTGTCACCTCAACACCTGCCCGGTG
>CAYWGY010000290.1:0-1620 GCA_964458055.1 uncultured Acidimicrobiaceae bacterium
CCAGATCGGACAGGCGTCCCTCCACCAACAGGACATCGCCGCTCTTGATGGTTGTGTCCGCCGTGGGAACGAAGTCTTTGGCGCCTCGACGGTGAATGGACACCACCTGGACACCGAGGGCATCTGAGAGGTTGGCCTCCCCCAGGGTGACGTTGTTGAGAGGGGACCTCCCGGGAATCGTTATGGTGAAGAGTCGCTCCTCCAAGTGGTAGATGTGGGCGAGATCGGAGGTGTCACTCACCGCCGGGCCGGCGAACCGGTCAGGAAGGAGCTTTCGTCCCAGGGTGATCATGAACACCACTCCCCCGGCCAGCAACAATGCGCCGACAGGGGTGAATTCGAAGAGCCCGAAGGGCTCGAGATCCCTTTCGGCCAGTATCGACGCCGCCACGATGTTGGGCGGAGTCCCGACCATGGTGGTGGTCCCTCCGAGGATCGACCCGAAGGCGAGGGGCATCATCAGGCGCGACGGTGAAAGCCCTGCCCTGCGAGCGATGGCGGCGACGGCGGGCATCAGCACCGCGGTGGCGGCGATGTTGTTCATGAACGCCGAGAGGATTCCGGATACCAGCATCAGAGTGATGATCAGCGGAATTTCCTTGCTGCCCACCAGCCGGTAGATCTTCGAGGCGACCAAGTCGGCAACCCCCGTGTACAGGAGCGAGGCGCTGATTATGAAGATCGCCAGCATGGTGATCACCGCCGGAGAGGCGAAGCCGCTGAACGCCTCCGTCGGCCCCACGTAACCTCCCAGGATCAGCACCGCCAGGCCCAGGAAGGCAGTGAGGTCGACGGGGAGTTTGGCCGTGAGGAACAGGTAGGCCATGGCCACCAGCAGCAACAGCAGAAAAGCAATCTGCCAGGTCATCCGGCAACCTTACCAAACGGTTGGTCGAACGTCCGGCGCCGTTGGCGCGGCCCCCCGTATGAACCCGAGCCTGCGGACGTCCGGCGATCCGACTCCATGTCTCCCGTCAGAACGGCCAGATCCGGGGAATGAATATCACGGACAGTATCCAGAAGACGATACTGAGAGGGACGCCGGTTCGCAGGAAATCGGTGTACTTGTATCCCCCGGCGTTGTAGATCATGGTGTTCGTCTGGTAGCCGACAGGCGTCGAGAAGCCGGTGGAAGCGGCGAAGGTGATGGCCATCAGGAACGGCCTGGGGTCGACTCCGATCTGTTCGGCGGTCGATATGGCGATGGGCGCCAGCAACACCGCCGCGGCGGCGTTGCTCATGGTGTCGGTCATGATGGACGTCATCAGATAGATAACAGCCAGCACCGCCACCGGTCCGATGTCGCCCACCATCCCCACCGCACGCTCTGCTATGAATCCGGCCGCACCGGTCTTCTGCATGGCGATCCCCAGCGGCAGGATCCCGGCCAGCAGGAAGATGACCTGCCAGTTGATGGCGTGGTAGACCTCCTCCAAGTCCAGGACCCGGGTCACCAGGAGGGCCACGCAGCCCAACAGCGCGGTTATCAGGATGGGGAAGATATCAAACGCCGCCAGTCCCACCACGGCAAGGAGAATCCCGACAACCAGCGGCACCTTGTTGCGGAGGGCGGTTCCCGGCACCTCGTTGAGCACGATGAAGTCCTGGTTGCGCCGGAGA
>CAYWGY010000290.1:1630-1854 GCA_964458055.1 uncultured Acidimicrobiaceae bacterium
CCGGGCGCGACCAAGGCCTGGACCACCCGGATGTCCTCCAACTGGAGAGCCTCGTCGCGGAGTTTGAAATCGGCGTTCATCTCCAGGCGCAAGGCAACCCGGAGCCGCATGATGGCCGTCAGGGAACCGTGCACCAACAGGACATGGTCAGGTTGAAGGACCTGGCGAAGGGGAGCCCAGCCGGTGCCGCCCAACTGCATCACCCGGAGGACGGTGATGTCGTG
>CAYWGY010000291.1:0-1785 GCA_964458055.1 uncultured Acidimicrobiaceae bacterium
CAGGAACGGGCGGCGGCTTCCCCTTCGAGGTGTGCGTGGAAGCCGCCGCCCGTTCCTGTGCCCAATCGAGTGCCTTCCCCTTCTCCCCGGCCCGCGGCCCGTCTGACGGCGCCGGACCCAATGCCCTCCTCCAGAACCACTACCTGATGGCGATCCACCCACCCCTTCTCTACCTGGGCTATGTGGGCCTCACCGTGCCCTTTGCCTACGGCATCTCGGCTCTCGCCCTTCGCAAACCCGGCCCCCGGTGGCTGCGTCGCAGCGGCCTGTGGACCCGGGTCAGTTGGGTGTTTCTCACCGCCGGCATAACACTGGGCGCCTGGTGGGCATACGAGGTGCTCGGATGGGGAGGTTACTGGGCCTGGGATCCGGTCGAGAACGCCTCCTTCATGCCCTGGCTGGTGGCCACCGCCTTCCTTCACTCCTCCCTGGTGCAGGAGCGAAGGGGGATGCTGGAAGCCTGGAACTTCGTCCTGGTGATTGGAGCCTTCTCGCTCACCATCCTCGGCACCTTCATCACCCGCTCCGGGGTGATCGCCTCGGTCCACTCCTTCACCCAATCGGCGATAGGTCCGGCTCTGTTGGGATTCCTGGTTGTAGTGGTGGTGGGGTCGTTCACATTGTTCGCCGCCCGCTCCCAACAGGTCTCCTCCCCGCCCCGCCTGGAGTCACTCTCCAGCCGCGAGGGGAGTTTCCTGCTGAACAACCTGCTCCTGTCAGTGTATGCCATGGTGGTGCTCACCGGAACTCTCTACCCGCTGGCATGGGAGGCCTTCAGCGGTTCGGAAGTGGGAGTTGGCAGGCCGTTCTTCGACCGCATGGCCGTCCCCATCAGCTTCGCCCTGCTATTGGCCATGGGTCTAGGGCCTGCCCTTCCCTGGAGAGTGGCGCGGCCCCGAGTGGTCGGCCCCCGCATCCACCTGCCCCTCCAGATAGCGCTCGGCGCGGGTGTGCTGGTGATCATCACCTCCACAAGCCTGGGTTACGTGGTCCTGGCGGTGATGGCGGGAACCTGGGTCGTGGCCGTGGCCGGCTACCGGCTATGGGTACAGGCTGCCCGCGTCGCCCGTTCCAGGGCGGGCTCGGCCCTCGGGCACATTGGCGGAGTGGTCGGGTCCGATCGCGGGTTCTGGGGAGGGCAGTTGGCCCACGCAGGGGTCGCCCTGGTGGCGGTGGCCATCGCCACCACCTCGAATCTTGGCCAAACTCTCGACCGGGTGGAGATGGCTCCCGGAGACAGGGTGCAATTCGCCGGTTACGAACTCGTCCACTCCGGAGTGACAACCGTCCAGACTCCCAACCGGCTGATCAGTTCCGCCCGGATAGGAGTATCAAGGGACGGCCAGCCTCAGGGATGGGTGGAACCTGCCCTCAGTCGCTTCGAGACCTCACCCCTGCCGATCGCCACTCCCGGCATCCACCGCCGATTCACAGAGGACCTATACCTGAGCCTCACCCGCATCGACAACCAGGGGATAACCCTGCGAGCTGCCACCGCTCCCCTGCAGTGGCTCCTGTGGGTGGGAGGCCTGACCTGTGCAGCCGGTGGACTCTACGCCCTCCTGGGGAGAAGACGTCCCCGACCGGCCCGCGTCCCCTCCCGGGACGGACCCGTCTCGCATGGATAGCAGAGACGGGAGGCGCCGTGCCCGATGGATCTCGCCTCTTGTCACGGTCGCCCTCGCCCTCTTCGTGACGACGGCCTTGATCACCACCGATCCGGTGGAGGAGGACCGTGCCGAGAGGATCGGCAAGCAAGTCCGTTGCCCGGCCTGCGAGGGAGAG
>CAYWGY010000292.1:0-1715 GCA_964458055.1 uncultured Acidimicrobiaceae bacterium
GCAGCGCCGGCCAGTCCGGCCCGTCCCAGTTCACCGACGAGGAGACGGCCCGGGAAACCCTGGGCACCTCCGGCACCGTGGCATCGGGGCGCATGTCCATCAGCTTCGCCCTGGAACTGATGCGCCGGCACTTCGGACGGGACGTCTTCAATCGCACGGGGGCGGTGGACCTGCGATTCCTGCGGCCGGTGCGTCCGGGCGACACCGTAACCTTCAGCGGCGAGGTTTCCGGCACGTCCCGCGAGGCCAACGGTCTGAAGGTCAACGTCAGGATAGAGGCGCAGAACCAGCGGGGCGACACCACGGCGGTCGGGAGCGGCAGCGCCATCGTCCCCAACGCCTACCTGCCCCCCGAGGATTGAACCAACGCCGGGGAATTCGAACATCTTTGTAGTGATGGGTTTGAGACAACGGTGCTGCACCGCGACAAGGGCAACCACAAGGGTTGCCCCCACCAAATTGGGCGGCTTTGCCGGGAATCCGATCAAGGCCGGTTTCCTAAACCAATGCCAAAGTGGGATGTGCATTTCGTAATAGTCGGGCCAAACCAGGAGAGTTGATTTCTGGAGGTCGTCTCCAGACCGCGTTCTCACCCCCACCCAGACCCACCCCCAGGGGGGGGAGGGAACTCTTGAGATAGTTTATTAATGGTCGCCGGTCAGTGGGTGGGTCGCTTGCTCTCCTTCCAGCCGGTGGCCTGGCGCAGCATCTCCGTGGCGTTGATGCGGGCTGCGCCGCTATCGGAGCCCAGCATCTGGCTGAGTTCCGTCACCCTGGCCTCGCCTTCCAAGACCTCCACCGATGTCACGGTCCTTTCGTGCGAGTCTGTTTTCGCAACCCTGGCGTGATGGTCCGCGTAGCAGGCTATTTGCGGGAGATGAGTCACGCACAGCACCAGGTGGTTCCTGGACAGGCCCCACAGTTTCTGGCCCAGAACGCTTCCGACTCTACCACCAATACCGGCATCGATCTCGTCGAACACGAGAATCGGAATCTGGTCGGCCGTGGACAGGATGGACTTGATGGCGAGCATAAGCCTGGACGCCTCTCCCCCCGATGCGATCCTGGCCAGGGGTCGTGGCGGTTCACCCGGGTTCAGCGAGATCAGGAATTCCACGGAGTCTACGCCGGTCTCGTTGAAGGCCACGCGCCTGATGGCCTCCCCGCCTGCAGAGGGCGTTGCGTAACTGGACCCATCCTCGGTCTCCACCGGAACGCCATCCTTGGAGTCCGATTGGCGAATGTCCACCAGCACCTCGGCGTGCCCGAAGCCCAGCCCGGCGGCCTCGTCCTGTATCGCCTCAGCCAGGCTTCTGGCCGCGTGCTGCCGGGCTGCAGAAAGCTGACCCGCAATCCGGCCGACCTGCCTTCGCAGGTCCATCTCCCGGCCTCGCAATTCCTCCGCACGCTCCTCCCTGTGGTCCAGCGCTTCCAGTTCCTGCGAGGCCCTCTCGCCGAAGGCCAGTATCTCCCCGACGGTGCCGCCGTATTTTCTCCTGAGACGATTGATCAGGTCCAGTCGCTCCTCAAGCTCGTGAAGGCGGTCGGGGCTGTATTCGATACCGTCCCGATAGGTGCGG
The DNA here is from genome assembly GCA_964458055.1 of uncultured Acidimicrobiaceae bacterium. Classification (GTDB taxonomy): domain Bacteria; phylum Actinomycetota; class Acidimicrobiia; order Spongiisociales; family ZC4RG35; genus Bin76. The sequence continues at coordinate 1,581 of CAYWGY010000292.1, forward strand.
AGTTCGCGCGCCAGCTCGTCCACCTGGTGCATCAGGGCGTTCACAGACTCGAGGTTGTTCCCCGACGAGGGGTCCAATTGTTCCAGCCGGGAAAGGTCCTTGGACACCTGCCCGATGAGGTCCATCACCGATTCA
>CAYWGY010000293.1:0-1549 GCA_964458055.1 uncultured Acidimicrobiaceae bacterium
ATGTCGGTCATCGTCTCGCGGGCATTGCCGGATGTAAGGGACGGCCTTAAGCCGGTGCAGCGCAGGATCATCTATTCCATGAGCCAGGCCAACCTGGTCCCCAATGGCCGTCATCGCAAGTGCGCCACGGTAGTGGGAGATGTCATGGCGAGGTTTCACCCCCACGGAGACAGGGCCATCTACGACGCCCTGGTGCGCCTGGGACAGGACTTCAGCCTTGGACATCCCCTGGTGGATCCTCAGGGGAACTTCGGCAGTATTGAGGACCCTCCGGCGCAGATGCGCTATACCGAATGTCGCCTTTCCCGCATAGCCCTCTCCATCTTGGAGGGCATAGACGAGGACACGGTGGACTTCGTGGAGAACTACGACGGAGAGCACAAAGAGCCTTCGGTGCTGCCCTCCCGGTTCCCCAATCTCCTGGTGAATGGAGCCCAGGGAATCGCCGTGGGCATGGCCACCAACATACCGCCTCACAACCTGGGAGAGGTGATCGACGCCTGCGTTTACCTCCTGGACAACCCTGACTGTCCCGCTTCGGACCTGCTTCGGTACATCAAGGGTCCCGACTTCCCTTCGGGGGGAGAGATCGTCTCCAGCCCGGCGGTGGCACAGGCCCTACTGACCGGGCGAGGCTCGATCAAGATAAGGGCGGTTGCCGAACCTCGCGAGATCCGCCCGGGCCGCACGGCCATCGTGGTTACCGAGTTGCCCTACCAGGTCTCCCAGGATCGTGTGCTCGAGAAGATCGCCGACCTTGTGAACCAGAAGGAGATCCGGACAATCGCCGACCTGCGCAACGAGTCCTCGGCCCGGGTGGGCACCAGGCTGATCATCGAACTGAAGAGGGGGGCGGTCCCGGAGGTGGTGATGAACCAGCTCTACAAACGGACCCAACTGGAGAACACCTTCGGCGTGAACCTGGTGGCCCTGGTGGACGGGGTGCCCCGCACGCTGGGCGTTGCGGAGGCTCTCGGCCATTACTTGGATCAGCAGATGGAGATCATCGAAAGGAGGACGCGATTCCGGCTGGAGAAGGCCATGGCGAGAGCTCACATCCTGGAGGGTCTCTGCATCGCCGTTGACAACATAAGTGAGGTCATCGCCACGATCCGCGCTTCGGCCAACACACCCGAAGCCCGGTCCAGTTTGATGCGACGTTTCGAACTCTCCGAAATCCAGGCCAATGCCATCCTGGAGATGCCCTTGCGCCGCCTGACCGCCCTCGAGTCGCAAAAGCTGGTGTCGGAACTGGCTGAATTGCGAGAGACTATCGCCAATCTCCGCGACATCCTGGGCAGTCCGGCCCGCCGCCGTTCCATAATCCGGACCGATCTCAAAGCGATAAGGAAGCAGTTCGCCACTCCCAGACGAAGCCGCCTGATTCCCGATCTTGGCGAAATGTCGATCGAGGACCTGATCGCCGACGAAGAGTTGATCATCACGGTCTCCCGCAGCGGCTATATCAAGTCGGTGAAGGCCGATGCCTACCGAACCCAGGGACGAGGAGGAAAAGGGGTGAAGGCCGCCGGACTCTCCGAGGGGGACG
>CAYWGY010000294.1:0-1539 GCA_964458055.1 uncultured Acidimicrobiaceae bacterium
CAGGTCGTCGGCCAATTCGGGATCGACCAACAGCACGTCGGCGCCGCAGTGGTCGACGATGTAGTCCACCTCGTCGGTGCTGAGGCGGAAGTTGACCGGCACGAAGATGCGGCCGTTGCCGCTGACTCCCCAGAAGGAGGTCAATAGGCGCCCGGCGTTGTGCGACACCATGGCGACGCGCCCGCCCTCGGGCACACCCAGGGCGTCGAGACCGGCGCCCATGGCGTCCGCCAACTCTCCCAGACGGGAGAACGTCACCTCCCCCATCGGTGGCGCCGGCTGGTCGGGCTCGTCCACAAAGGCCACCCGGTCGGGGTAGACCGCCAGAGCCCGGTCAAGATGATCGCGGATTGTGAGAGGAACCTTCATGCTTCCATTTTAAGGGCAGGGACCGGCCCGAAAGGCTCGCCACCGCCGACTACATCCGGTTGATATCCGTCGCATCCCTCCACAAACTGTTGCGGGCGACCCCTCAACAGGAAAAAGCGACTTGACGGTTATTCAGAAAAGACCTCCTTGCGCCGCAGATCCAGGAGGCCAACAGGTGTCAGGCGAGACTCCGGGAAACCATCCGCAGGGATGAACTGTTTGTGTCATCAGTACACCCGGGATTAACATGAACTTGCGGAGTGCAAACGTTGGAGACGCCGGCTCCCCGGGACGGAGCGGACCTGGGCGATGCCGGGTGGTCGAACTTCGCCCGTAGGTGCCTTGTTGTGGATCTGGAGGTGGTGGACGGGGAAGTCCGAGAAGTCGGCGCCCTTCTGGGAGAGAGGCAATTGAGCCGGACGGTCTCATCATCCAGAGAAGCTGCGCGACTGCTGGATGAATTCGGGAAAGGGGCGGACTTCGTCGTCGGGCACAACGTGGTTGCCCATGACCTCCCGCACCTCGAAGATCATCTGCCGGGTACTCGGCTGCGGGAACTTCCGGTGGTTGACACTCTCTATCTGGCGCCACTGGCCAAGCCCCAGCAGCCGTACCACAGCCTGGTGAAGGACTACAAACTGATCGGAGCCCAGCCGAACGACCCGGTCGCCGACTGCCGACTGGCCCTCAGGCTCCTCGAGGACTGCTGGACCCTTCTGAAGAAGAGGGAGTGCGAGAACCCCCGACTGCTCTGGGTGTACCGCAGCTGTTTCGACGATTCCGACGGCGAGGATGGCGCCTCACATCTCCGGTTGCAGGGGACCGGCCTCTTCCTGGAAGAACTGGGAGGCCGGAAGATCCCGCACCATCGAGTGGTCCGGGGCTTTGAGTATTTCGCCAGGCAGGAAGCCCGCACCGAAGGCGCCCGTGAGCGAGCCTGCCCCGAGACCATCCGCCGTGAACTACCCGGCATACTGGAGAGGCCGCACACTCGACCGGCGGCAGCCTACTCACTTGCGTGGCTCACGGTTGCGGGAACCGAGTCGGTGCTTCCCCGTTGGGTGCACAAGCGGTTCCCGGCGGCATCGGAGTTGGTTCGCAAGATTCGGAGCACTCCCTGCCGACGCCGGGAGTGTGGTTACTGCTCCGAGCATCATGACCCGAAACACT